>CAMCFM010000330.1 GCA_945874095.1 Candidatus Kuenenia stuttgartensis | reverse complement strand
CGGGCGTGAAAAGAACCCACTGCGAATTCCGGATTCGCGGAGCCGCAAAAGAAGTCGGTAAGTTCCTGTAAGGGTATGATTACGAAGCCTTTGGGAACGGAAAGGATGAGGGCATGCTGAAAGGTGAGGATGTCACCGGTGGCCAAGGATCTGGGTCAGGCAAGCGAGGCGGTTCCGGCTCGTCCGGAGGCGGTTCGGGCAATGGTCCCAGTGGTGGTAGCGGTGGTCAGAAGAAAAACGCCACATGTTCCTTCTGTCGCAAAAGCTTTCGCGATGTAGGGCCATTGGTCGAAGGACCAAGCGACGTCTACATTTGCGGCGAATGCATTGAGCTTTGCCAATCGATTCTGGATCAGGAAAAGAAGCGTCGCGGTGTTCCAAAAACACTCTTCACGGACATTCCAACCCCTCGTGAAATCAAAGAGCATCTTGATTCGTATGTGATCGGCCAGGAACGAGCCAAAAAGGTTCTATCTGTCGCAGTTCACAACCATTACAAGAGGCTGATGCACGGCGAGGAAGGTGCTGACAACGATGTGGAACTGGACAAGTCCAACATCCTCCTGATCGGCCCGACCGGATCTGGTAAAACCCTTCTAGCTAAGACTTTGGCACGTATCCTGAACGTCCCGTTCGCCATCGGCGACGCCACCACCCTGACCGAAGCCGGTTATGTGGGTGAAGACGTTGAGAATATCCTTCTGAAGCTGCTTCACGCCGCAGACTTTGATGTGGAAGCCGCCCAGCGTGGGATTGTCTACATCGACGAAATTGACAAGATTGGCAAAACCAATCACAACGTTTCGATCACACGCGACGTTTCCGGCGAAGGTGTTCAGCAGGCATTGCTTAAAATGCTTGAAGGAACCACGGCGAACGTGCCTCCGCAAGGTGGCCGTAAGCACCCTGAACAGCAGTACATACAGATGGATACATCGAATGTCCTGTTCATTTGTGGTGGAACATTTGTCGGCCTGGACAAGATGATCAGCAAGCGGATTGGCCGCAAGTCGATCGGATTTGGTTCAGGAGCCGCCCAAACGGACGATTCACGCGAAGTGGCCGACCTGCTGGACCGTGTCACGACGGACGACATCCTCGAATTCGGTCTGATCCCTGAATTCATTGGCCGTCTGCCGGTGATCTGCCCACTGATGCCTCTGACGGAAGAGGCCTTGGTCAAGATCATGAAAGAGCCTAAAAACGCCTTGGTCAAGCAGTATCAAAAACTGTTCGACATGGAAGGTGCCACCTTGGAATTCACTGAAGAAGCGCTTCGTGAAATCGCCAAGAAGGCTAAGGCTAAAGACACTGGTGCACGGGGCTTGCGCTCGATCGTCGAAGAGATCATGCTCGAGCCGATGTACGACCTTCCTGAACGTGTGGAAAAGTTCAAGGGGCCTTACATTGTCACTCCTGAAGTGATCCGCAAAGAGATCGGGCTGCTTGAAGCATCCGAAACTCCACCATCGACGAAGCCAACCAAAGAGTCCCGCAAGAAAGAATCTGCCTGATTTTTTCTCTTGATGCATAGGACTCAATGACGTGCGAAATCTCCGGCTCGCGATTTTGGTCGGTCTGGCCTCACTGGCCCTACTGATCGTAACCGAGCCGGGAATGTCGATCGTCTGGGACGAAGGTTACACCTTGGGCAGAGTCGAACGTATTCGACTCTGGCTTAAGGCCATTTACGATCCACCCAAATTTTCTGCAAACTGGTCTCCTCCAGAATTGGAACTGGTTCAGGCACAAGGGCTACCAGCACCGAACGCCAGACAGGTATCCTCACGCTGGACTTTATTTTTTGAGCCTCGGGTCGTCGGCTGGTTCTGGCCTTTCGCCCGTGAGGAACCACACGGCCACCCACCTTTTTATGCCTTGGTAGCACTGATTGGCGATCTGGTCACTCCGTGGCGTGAACCTCTTGCCAGAGCAAGGTTTGGAACCATCCTGTTCCACTCCATCGCGTGTGCATGTCTGTTTCATGTCCTCAAAAAGCGGTTCGGCATCCTGGCTGCAATCAGCTCATCTATCTGTTGGACTGCCAGCCCCCAACTCTTTGGCCTGGCTCATTATGCAACTTATGACGGGCTCCTGAGCTCGCTCTGGCTGATGGGACTTTTGGCAACAGCTGAGGCCAATGATGCCGTCGGACGCAAACAGGCCATTCGCCGATTCGCACTCTCAGGCCTGATCTTCGGGGCCGCCATGTCCACAAAACTGAGCGGCTGGTTCCTGATCGGCCCCATGGTTTTTGGAGCCATGATCGGAGGACCCTGGAAACGACAGTTCAAGGGCCTTCTACTAAGCCTTTGTATCGCAACCGTTTCACTCTACCTATTCAACCCATCCTGGTGGTGTGAACCTGTGGGCGGGCCCCTGCGATTTTTCAAGTCCAACCTGACTCGCGGTCGCACCATCCCCATTGAGACTCTATACTTAGGGCAAATTTACAAAACGCCTTTAGAGTCTCTGCCGTGGTCAAACACCTTGGTCTGGACAATTCTTGCCACGCCCGTCATCGCACTCATTGCATCACTCGTTGGGCTGATTCCCTCCAGCCGTCGCGGACCTCAGCGAACATTTACACAGATCCTTGCTGTAGGATGGTTTATCCCACTCGCCTTGCGTGCCTTACCACACACACCCGGGCACGACGGTGTACGCCAGTTTATCGCTGGCCTGGGCGTTGGAACCGCAATGACGGGTATCGGAATTGGCTGGATTTATCTACGTAAGCCTTTATTGACAAAAGGTCTGACTGGATTCTTGATCGCAGAGGTATTGATGTCACTTGCGCATTATTATCCTGCGCCTCTCTCGTATTTCTCGCCGGTGGTGGGTGGACTCCCTGGAGCGGCCAAACTCGGTATGGAACCGACTTACTATTGGGATGGCCTCACGCCCGATGCGCATGATTGGCTGAATGCCAATACGGATGCATCTGAAAGGCTCGCATTTCGAGGCTTCCCCACTTCGTTTTTCTACCTCCATCAGGTCGGGAAACTCAAGCCTTTGGTGGATCCACGCACGGCCGGCCCTTTTCGCTGGCTGGTGATGCAGAACCGGCCTGGAAATTTTGAGGAACGAGATCGCGAAGTCGTGCGCAAGCTTAAGCCTGCCTATACTTACATCAAGTATGGCGTCTGGCTCGTATCGATTTATGACATGAACGAAGTGCAAACTGTCTGGTCCGAGACTCTCAGCAAGCCGAATCGCAAACAACCATGACAACCACCGCTGAAGCACTTGATTCAGAAGAGCTTACGAACACAAAGAGCCGAACCTGGTCGCGTTCCTGCCTGTGGGTCGCGGTGGTCTCGTTACTGGTGCTTTTACCAACCGCCGGCGACATTGGTCTGACATGGGATGAACCCGCTTATCGATACAGCCAACTGATGTCAGCCCAGTGGTGGGGACGCCTGTTTCAAGTCCGTTCGTGGTCGGGTCTGACCGAACTGCTCACACCCGATACCCTGCACTACTACTGGCCTTACGGCCATTTTGGCATCAATTTTCACCCACCCCTCTCGGGCCAGCTCAGCCTTTTGACCAACGGCCTTTTCGGATGGCTGACCAACGATATCGTCGGCCGTCGCCTGGCCTCGATTTTTGAGTTTACAGCCTGCCTAACCATGCTTTACGGCTTCCTCTCGTCGCGCTATTCGCGGCTTGCCGGAGCCATTGCAGCCGGTGCCCTGCTCTTCATGCCCCGTCCATTCGGCGATGCCCACGTGGCCGGCACAGACATGCCTGGGATGATGCTTTATGCACTGACTGCAATTGCTTTCTGGAAGGGTCTTTACGACCCCAGGGGACGCCCTTGGAGAATTCTGGTCGGTGTTTTGCTGGGCCTGGCGTTTGTCCAGAAAATGGCAGCGATTTTCGTGATCGGCCCGCTGGCAATCTGGGTCGTCCTGGCCCGGCTCCGCGGCTTGGACAAAAAAAGCTTCATCGACGGCCTCATCACCCTCGGCCCACAGCTTGCCGTTTTAGCTCTGACTTTTCTAGAGATTCGCCGCCTGGCTCGCGAATTCCCCCCAGCTGGTCGGGTTGACTTGTTTATCCATAAGCCTTTACAGCAATTTCCGGACTGGATTCTGGCCGTCCCGCTCATCATTTGGGCCGTTCGCCAGATCCTTGGCAAAGTCCTTAGAAATCGCTGGTCATTCTGGTCGGTGGAACGCCCTACTCTGGAAACCATCTCCGCCTCAGCCGCGTTTGCTCCTGTCGTCAGTTGGCTGGGAAACCCTGGCTGGTGGGTGGAAACCTTGCCCCGACTGGCTCACTATTATCAGATCAACACCGACCGCCAAGGGGCCTTGCCTGATATCCAGATCCTTTATTTGGGAACGATTTACGAATACAGCCTGCCTTGGCGCAACGGTTTCGTTCTGGTGGCTGTGACGGTACCAATCCTGACACTGATTGCAGCCATGATCGGCCTCCTCTGGGGCCTCACCCGGATCAAATCCGACCGCCTGCCAGTCTATCTGGCCCTCCACATGCTCATCCCAATCTTCGCACGGATGTTCCGCGTGCCCGCCCACGACGGGGTCAGGCTCATGCTGCCCGTCTTCTTCTTTCTGGCCGCTTTCGCAGGTCTCGGATCTGATTGGATCGGACGGCTCACCAGCAAGCTCTCATTACGTCTTAAAGCCTTACCCGGGTTAATTATTGTCGCCTCCAGCCTGATCCAGCTCATATTGATCCACCCTTATGAACTTTCGTATTACAACGAAGTGATTGGTGGGTCTGAATCGGCCTGGAAACGTGGCTTTGAGCTGACCTACTGGTACGACGCTTTTACTCCACAAGTCCTGAAAGAGCTGAAGGATAAGTTCCCTCAAGGGGCTGAAGTACAATTTGCGAGCGAGCTTTCCACACCGACCATGGTGATGCAGCAGCATTTGGATGAAGGCCGAATTCGCGAGGATATTTCGCTGGGTGGTCGCCGGCCCGATCAATTTCCCTATATGTGGCTGCTATCACACGATAGCAAAGCGTTAGCCTTTACCAGAGCACTGTTTGTGATGACTCCGTGGTATGAAAGCCGCCCCGGTCAGCTGGGCGGAGCACGGGTTCTGGCCGTGATGGATCCTCCGTCAGTGAGCCGTGCCTGGGCCATTCAGCTGATGTGCGATGCCCCCGACCGATCGCCCGCCCCGAAGCCAAACGCGCCGGAATGGGTTAGAAAAACGTCAAAAACACTCGCCCGATTCTGGGGCGATGGGCTGGATAAAGCGCCTCGATTGTCCGTCAATGAGCCGATTTTCCAGTGGGCTGCAACGGATCCTGAAACCTTAAGAAAAGCCGCAGGTGAACTGGTTGCCAAGGCCAAGGCCGGGCAATTGCCAGTCATGACAGACGAAACGTTCAGCGAGCCTGCCCGCAGGCTGCTCTCTGTGGTGAATCGCTATGACAAGCCGGAACAGGGCCGAAATTTCTTCCGAATCCTGATGCAATCCCGCCCTGAAGGGTTGACTGAGGCGGTGGAGATCTTAATTAAGCGTGGTCCGGTGATGCATGATGTGATGCTCAGAAGTGGCTATACAGACCCTCGCTGGATCGGTGGGCCGCTGGATCAGAATTGAGC
>CAMCFM010000329.1 GCA_945874095.1 Candidatus Kuenenia stuttgartensis | reverse complement strand
TCCACCAAAGGCATCCAAAAACTCCAGAACGACATCCAGGCTCCAGAGAAGCAACCCCGCCCAAATCCTCATATCCTCATTCTTCTCAGAGGTTTAAAAGATGTATCGTATCTTTAGTACCATGTGCCTATAATGAACTATGAAACCTTCATAACAGGAACACTCATATGGCGATGAACACAACCAGAAGAGTCGGACCCGACGGCAGCGGCATCGCCATCGGAATCGCTTTAGGTGCTGCGTTCGGCCTCGCGTTTCATCAAATGGCTTTGGGCATCGCCCTCGGAACGGCGTTCGGAGCGATGATTGATCTCCTCACACACCTGGGAACACGCCGAAAATAAGATCGACCCATCTTATTCCAGCCGGTCTTGGCGCTAGCCCCGGTGAATTCATTGGCTCATAACGGATTCCAGGGTGATGGTATTAAATGTGATCTG
This sequence comes from Candidatus Kuenenia stuttgartensis, assembly GCA_945874095.1. GTDB lineage: Bacteria > Planctomycetota > Planctomycetia > Isosphaerales > Isosphaeraceae > QWQI01. The sequence goes on along the minus strand of CAMCFM010000329.1, from coordinate 5,157 downwards.
GTTTTAGGGCCAAAGGCCCGACACATACCAGCCTTGGGCAACGCCCAAGGTACGCGTAAGCCAATAGGAAGTAAACAATTACCATCCCCCACCGCTCGGCCCCAGAACCAAAAGGTCCTGGGGCCGAGCGGTGGGGGGAATCAGATAAGCCTTCTTCTTTGTCGTCCTCAAGACCAAGGCCGCTGGCCTTGGCTGGTATGGGCCGCACCGTTGGTGCTTAAAGCCAATTCAAAATCATTTTAAGGATCACCCCGAAATCCGGCATGAGCCAAGCCGATATCATTTCCTTCTCATTCCTTACTTCCTCCTATTAAAAATCTTCTGATCAGACTCCCACTGAATCCACGCATCGGCGAGCGGGTTAAGACCGATTTTTTTCAATAATCCTACCAACCGGTCCGGCTCAGGTGATCGGCCTTTAGGCAAAGCCGATTTCAGAAGCTCACCAAGCTGGATCGGATCCAGCGATTCGCGGATCTCGCTCATCCGTCGCGCTTCATTACGAGACTCTTCAGTCTTCCCTGATGCTGCCAGAGCCCGGGCCAGCCGATATCGCGTTTTCCAGTCGTGTGGCATGAACTTCAACGCCTCCTGATATTCCCCAACAGCGTCCCGATGTTTCCCCTCCACATCCTGTAACCGACGCCCCTGAAGCCGATGATATGCCGTCCCTGAACGATGTTCCAACGGCCATTTATCAAGCACCTCCAACGCTTCCTGATAATATCCACCATTAAATAAGGTTTCTATCAATGCAGTGAATACCGCTATGGAATCCGGATAACGGCTTGCAAGTACCCGCGCCTGCTCAATCCGTAAGTCACGCGGAGGATCTTCCGGTAACGGGTTTTCTGCATATCTCAATAATAAATAAGCCCTGGCCAGCGGCGATTCTAACTCGCTTGCAGACCACTTATTTAATCGTTTACGAACTTCCAATTGGTCCAGATCCGTTAGTAATCCGAGCGTTGATGCCAATAATACCGGCGTGTATCGATTCACGGAATTGATTTTTAAAATCTCATTCGTGTTTTCCATCATCATATCCGAACTCCCAAGAATTCGGGCTAGATCCAGAATCAGAAGCCATCCATCAGGTTTATCCGGGTTCGTCTTCTTCCAAGCCTCCAAAACACCCAACGCGGCCCCTGGATGATCCGCCCTCAGAGCCGCTGTCGCCCACGAAAGCTGATCCTCTGGCTTAATCGAATCAGGCTTCACAAAGGCCAATTCTTTCCAGGTTTTTTCAACGCTCGCAAATTGACTTGATTTGGAATACAAATCAATCAACCGGCGCAGTTTTGTTTCTTGATTCGATCGGCTCGAGACAAAATAAATCGCCACCGATACAATCAATATTCCTGCTCCGATAAAACCAATCGGATATCGGTTACGATCCGGCGCTTTCACCTGCCTGGATTTATTTACCGTTTCAGATGGTTTTTGTCGACGCTTGCTCATGTTCTGCTATCATCCGAATTCATCAACCATATCGAGTCATCGTATTTTACAATTGACCCGTCAATGATGAAACCGCCTGCGCGCCCTTTCAATCACAATTTCCGTATCATTCCCATCCTCACTCTGGATCAGTCTTAATGCAGTCCGAGCCAGAATGGTGGCAGAGTCTGAGACGTCCTGAGCCGTTGTCAATCCAGAAAAACTGATCCTGATCGAGGATCTGGCCCGATCGTCCGCAAAACCCATCGCTTTCAATACAGGCGAGGGCCGATTGCTACCCGATGCACACGCAGAGCCAAGACTGATCGCCAACCCCTCAAGGTCAAGCTGAATCAAAGCCACTTCACCAACAATTTGCGGATGATTAAGCCAAAGATTCAGCGTCTGGGGCAGGCATTCGGAGGCATCTTCCAGGCTGTTAAGCTCGATCTTGATGGTCGTCTGGCTGAGTTGCGATTGCAATTCATCGAGAAACTGTGCTTTAAAGCTCAGCCAGCGCGATTCGCGAGCCGTTTTCTCGAGATCCCAAAGCTCCAGCGCCTTGGCCAATCCCACTCCCAAAGCGACCACCGGAGTTCCCGGCCGAAGGCCACGCTGCTGGCCTCCACCATACATCAGAGGCTCGATCTTTGCACCATTTCGAACCAATAAAATTCCGATCCCCGGTGGCCCATGCATTTTATGGGAACCAGCTGCGAGCGTAGTCACGCCAAGTTGATGAAAATTCACTGCAGTTCGGCCCACCGCTTGAACAGCATCTGTATGAAATGCAATCCCGTGTTCGGCAGCGATGGCCGCAAGTGCAGCCACAGGCTGAATGGCGCCTGTTTCATTATTGGCGAGCATACAGCTGGCAAGAACTGGCTTATTTTCGGCAGTGAGAAATGCATTCCAGATGGAAGGAGACGCTTGACCATTGGCCTGAACAGGTGCGTGGAGAGTTTCAATCAACCTTTTTTTTTGAAGATATGCAACCTGTTCAGCCACGGCCGGGTGTTCGATTGTTGACAGAACGACGGTGGGCAACGGATTCGGATGCGTCTTGAGACGACGGTTCAAAAGCCCGGTCAAGGCCGCATTATTGGCTTCGGTTCCGCCAGAGGTGAAGGTCAGTTCGTCAGGATCTGCACCAAGGATCGAAGCCGTTTTTTCACGGGCATCATCCCAGGCTTTGCGAGCGAGTCGGCCCAGAGAGTGGCGACTTTCAGGGTTCCCGCCAGCCAGAAGGTGAGGCCTCATGGCTTCAAGAACGCGTGGATCCAAGGCAGTGGTGGCGTTGGCGTCGAGGTCGATCAATTGAGTCGTCATTCTGTCAAAGTCGGTGAGTCGGATAGCACCAATGATTTTACCGGGAACGGTGCCACGAATCTATTGAGTGGATTGGCTGAATCGTTGGATTACGAGGTTTTTCAAGCGGTAAATCGTCTGCCAAGAGCACAAAATCTTGACTCACGCCGGATACCAGAGTGATGGTATTGAATGTGATCAGATTTTAGGGCCAAAGGCCCGACCCATACCAGCCTTGGGCAACGCCCAAGGTACTCGTAAGCCAATAAGAAGTAAATAATTACCATCCTCCCACCGCTCGGCCCCAGGACCAAAAGGTCCTGGGGCCGAGCGGTGGGAGGAATCAGGTAGGGCTTCTTCTTTGTCGTCCTCAAAACCAAGGCCGCTGGCCTTGGCTGGTATGGGCCGCACCGTTGGTGCTTAGGATCAGGCCGAAAATAACTTCCCGTTTTTAAAACCAATTAACCGGGGCTAGCGCCAAGACCGGCTAGATAAGAGGCGATAGCCTTCGGTTTCTTGGGTTGAATCTAGCCGCCGGGCGCTAGCCCCCGGTTCGCGGAACTGAAACAACCGGGGCTAGTGCCAAGACCGGCTAGATAAGAGGCGATAGCCTTCGGTTTCTTGGGTTGAATCTAGCCGCCGGGCGCTAGCCCCCGGTTCGCGGAACAGAAACCAACCGGGGCTAGTGCCAAGACCGGCAAGATAACAGCCAAGTTGTGCTTGGCTACGATTGGCCTAAAAAGCGGAAGTTATTTTTCGCCTGTTCCTTAAAGCCAATACAAAAGCACTTTAAGAACCACCCCGAAATTCAGCATGAGCCAAAATCTTTCCATCTGACCAACAACGACCAGAAGACTCTTGACACAGAGGTCGAACACGCAGGAAACTGTAGGGTTATCATCTGGATACCTGCGACCCCCCTCCCTTTTCGAGTTTTTGACTCGAACAAATATCGGAGCCATGATTCATGAGCCGATTCGCCCGATTGATAAGCTCTTTGCTGGAAAAACGAGTGTTACTGGCAGGAGCGGTTTTGACCGCCACTTTGTCGGCGAGCCCAGAGGCACTGGCCCAGAGCAAAAAACGAGGCATTTCAGGAAGCGACGACGCCACCGCCGGTGAACAATCAGAGGGTATTGCATCAGGTGGTCTGGGTCAGCCAGGTGGATCCGAAGCGAAGCAGGGCCCGGCACCGGTTCCGAGCTTCAAGATGGTCCCACGCCGCTATAAAGATGCCGTGATTGAAGCACCTGCGGAGCTCGTCAAAGGCGCTCCGTTTAATACCAAAAACTATTTTGGAATGCCGGCTGAAAATGCCAATGCAGGGCCATTGGTTCTGGATGCTTTGACCGAATTTCCAGACGTTTATGCAGCCGTGATGCAAAGTGTGGAGCCAAAAGAGGCATTTGAAGCAGGCCTGAAAGAGCGCCAGGAGCGTTTGAAGACAGCATTTGAATGGGTTCTGGCGAATCCGAACCCCCGTCAGTGGGATGCAAATGCCATCGAAAAGGCTGTGGGGCCTTACCGGGTCCTGTTTGCAAAGCTTCATGAAGCACACAAGATGTCAGATTGTGTGATTCCGACTGGCATCGGTAGCCCTTTGCCTCATGTGCAGTCCTCAGCATATGTGGCTCAGCTGGCAGGACCTCTGGTTTATGCCGACCTGGCCAGAGGCGATAAAAAAGGCGCTATTGCAAAGTTTGGCGATGTACTTCGTCTGGGAATTGATTTACAGCCACGAGCCGTAAGTGTCACAGGTCAGGTTGTGATTTTTCTTCACAAAACCACATTGCAATCCACTTTGCCAATTCTCCTGAACTCGCGTCTGAATCAAAAAGATTGCGATGAGATTTTGACGCAATTAAAGAATTATCGCGATACCACGTTTTCACTTTTGCCAGAAATGCTGAAATCCGAATATCTGGTTCAGCTTGTGAAATTCCAGAAACTCTCAAAGCCTGGAGCTTTCAAAGCCATGATGAGCCAATTGCCAGAAGCGGCATCTCCATTGAAAGGCCCTGATCTGGATCAGGCGGACGCCTTGATATCCGCATTATTATCGGATGAAAATGTCAATAAGATTCGATTGGGGCTGGCGAAGTCGTTGAAAGAGCAACTTGCGGCGATCGACAACGTGGGATCAATCGACGATTTGGCGAGCCTTGGCGAAACAATCAACCAGTCGAATCAAAAAACGGTGAAGGATGTCCTGGGCGCGATGCTCACCAAAGAGACGATGGCCAATATTGCAGCCAAAACCGGCGGATCTGGGAAGATCGACCATAACACCCTGATGACAACGCTGGAGGGCCAGGTAAGCATCACTCGGATCAACTTCTCGCAGATTGTCGATGAAATTGAGCAATTCCAGACAAATCAAAGCCTCATGGAATCTCTCTCTGCCACTCG
>CAMCFM010000328.1 GCA_945874095.1 Candidatus Kuenenia stuttgartensis | reverse complement strand
CGTTGTTTGAATCGACCAGTTGACGCTGTAATTGATCTGGTTTGCAAGATTCGCTTGCTCCATGTACGTTAAAATACGGGCGTGAACCGAGAATGTTTCGTCGATCATGCCAATTTTAAGGGCGCAGGCCATGGGATAGGCCTTGACCGTACTCTCGTAATTGTGGAGGGCAAGTCCCATCTGCTTGAGATTATTCACGCATTGGGCTCGCCTGGCGGCTTCGCGGGCACTTTGGACAGCTGGTAATAGCAGAGAGATCAGTACGGCGATAATTGCGATGACCACCAGAAGCTCAATCAGTGTAAAAGCGCGTTGACGAATTCTATGATGCATTAAGATAGCCTTGATGCAGAGTGCGGGATGTGTAGTTGACAGGGGATTGATATGAGCTTCTTGATGGCGAACCGATCAAATCTTTTGTGACATTTAGTTGGGCACTGACTCAGCCAATGTTCACCCGATCGCCATAGTCCCATCTAATTAATCTTGTACTCCAAACCAGAAATGAATCAATAATACAGCCCACTGCTAACCCGGATTTACCAAGATTAGCAGAGGGCTGATGATTCTGAAACCGATCCCCAGCTTATTCGTCGGTGGATTCAGCCTTTTTGTCAGTAGGGGTTTCCGGCTTTTTCGACTTCGCTTCAGCTTCGGTCAAAAGAGGCCGACGCATTGGCTTACGTGGGAATCGTTCATCCATATTGGCGGCATTCCAAATGATCGACGCCATGATTGTCGAGGCCTGTTTCAGGTCGTCTGCCTGAAGCCGGTCGTAGACGTCCATATTGGAGTGGTGCGTGCGCTCGTCATATTCAATTTCATCTTGAATGAATTGAAATCCAGGAAGGCCAATTGCGTCGTAAGACTGGTGATCGGTCCCACCTGTATTATTCGCCGTAATTGTGGTGGCTTCGAGATCAACAAACGGTTGAAGCCATTTGCGGAATAGAGGTCTGGCAGCCTCGTTGCCTTGCAGGTGGACTCCACGAATCTTGCCTGTCCCGTTGTCCAGGTTGAAATAGGCCTGGAACTTGTCGTAGGCTGGTTTTTTTATGATCGGAGCCGTCGGATTCATGGACGATGCGAACATCCCATCCATGCCTGATCCAGCCCCTTGTATGCTCCCGAACTGCTGGCCAACATAGGCTCTGGAGCCTAAAAGGCCCTGCTCTTCGCCAGTCCAGAGAGCGATACGGATCGTCCGGCGAGGCTTCAGGCCAAGGGCCTTGATGATCCGAACAGCTTCCATCCCCACAGCACAACCAGCGGCGTTATCGGTAGCCCCTGTGCCGCCGTGCCAGCTATCCATGTGGCCGCCAAGCATGACGATTTCATCTTTGAGGTCTGATCCCGGAATTTCCGCGACCGTGTTGTATCCCATGAGATCGTCTTTTTGAAGTTCAGCTGCAATTTCAATCTCAGCCTTGAGCTTCTCGCCAGCCTTCAGCATGTGTACGAGACGGTTGAAATGCTCGACTGTGATCACCACTTGGGGGATCGTTTTAGGGGTATTTTTATCATATGCATTCACCCGAGGTCCCATTCCACGACCACCGGCGGGAGCTTCTGAGCCAGGTGCCGGAGCGGGTTGCGGAACACTTGCGGATTGCACAAATAAGGTTCCACCATCGCCTTTGAAACTGGTCTCGAGCATGACGGCGGCACCTTCATCCAGCAGGAATTGAAGGCGACGGCTTGGAAATGACATCCCTGCCCGGGCTCGGGCCACGACATCGGCGGCACGGGTGTCAGCGTCCTTGGTCTTCGCTGGCTCAGCGGATTTCTTCGACTCTTCAGCCTTTTTCGTGGCTGCTTTGCCTTGTGGGCCGCTTCGACCACCGCCCTGAACAGGTTCAGGAGCATTGGCCATGGCCAACAGCTCTTTATCGGTATGACGCTTGCCAGGAGCCTCAAAGAGGGCTTTGACTTCTCGAGGATTACCGATCAGAACGATAGAGCCTTTGAGCTTGCCCTTGAATTTTTCGAGGCCCTTTTCATCGGTGGCATCCAGGTGAACCACATCGCCTTTGGCGACGCCTTCGGTGCTTGGTGACCAGGCTTTGGGAATACCGATCAAGGGGATACAAAGCGGGTCGGTTACCTGAGCTGAGAATCGCTTCAGGGTCCAGCCGGTTCCGAACGGCCCCCAGGCTTCGAGCTTGGCATTTTCGAGACCAAATCCAGTCAGGGTTTTGGCGGTCCACTCGTTAGAGCGTTTGAGGCCTGGGGAATTGGTCAGTCGAGGGCCAATCACTTCCGTCATATAAAGAACGGTCTTCATGACCTGCGACTTGTTCAAGCCTTCTTCACGGATTTTTGAGGTGATATCGTCGGTCGCCTTGGCCTTTGGAGTCTCGGTTTTGGACTCAGACTTAGGCTGATCTTTTGTGGCTGGTGGCTGATGGGCGTGTGTCAGGCCGAGGCATGTGACTGAGGCTGATAAGCCAAGCAGAACACACCATTTACGGAATGATGGCTGAAAACTCATAGCAGTTGAAGAACTCCAAGCGTCGTCGTTGCAGTGGATGTCGAGTCGAGAGCGGATTATCCCTGAGTGTGCTGGCAGTCAGGCATTTACGATAACTCATCGGACGGGAAACTTCATCAGAATTTCATAGAAATCCTGACGGATTCTTGAGGCTTTAGTCATGCGTCTCCTCATGTCTAAATCTAAACCGATTTCCCTGGACAGCACCAATTCTGTTTCGTAATAATCGTATAACATGTTTGAATTAAACAGGTTGCGATGCATGTGTAGGGTGGGATGAATCCCACCCGCATACCCAATAAGTCTGGCATGGAAAAATGTATTTCTTCGGACCCGATCGAGATCAGCGAGAAAGATTGAGACAATCCCCAGTTGGTTCTGAAGTGCGTAACCTTTTCTATTCAAACGGTTTTGGATTTACCTAGCCGGCCTTGGCGCTAGCCCCGGTTGGATTTGAAGTGCGTAATCGTCTCCATACAAACGGTTTTGGATTTACCTAGCCGGCCTTGGCGCTAGCCCCGGTTGGATTTGAAGTGCGTAATCGTCTCTATTCAAGCAGTTATGGATTGACCTAGCCGGTCTTGGCGCTAGCCCCGGTTGGTTTTGATCTGCGTAACCGGGGCTATCGCCAAGACCGGCTAGAAAGATGCACTCCATCCCCGGTTAGTTGGATTTAAAACCCGGAATTTATTTTTGGTCTATTCCGACGTGTTTACCCAGACAGGCAACAAAACGCCATAAATACCCTACCACCTAAATCAACACATGCCATCTTAGAACGCCAGAACCATATTTTCCTTGTCTCGTAGGAATCAACCCACAATAATACAACCGGATTGTCAAAGTACGACTCCCATGAAGACTTTTATTCGCGATTGCGTACCGTCAATGAACGAATTTGCAATTCATATTCCTGACAAGCGATGATCTGCTCAATCCAGTGCTTGTTTGTGGTCGGTTGTTGCATCAGATATTCGATCATCTGACTGGATTCGATCAACTGTTCGTTCGACCAAAGGCTAAAAAGATCGGCGTTTGGGATTGCGTTCGGGAGAATGGCCGTGTGATTCTGCCAGTCAGGTGGAATTTTCTCGATGTCTTCAGACGTCAATACCACATTCCTGGGCGGTTCCAGGTTCGCAGGTTTTCGGTCGTTTTCAAGATGGTTTCGATATTCTATCAGCTGCTCGAATTGATTGCGTTGCATTTGCGCCACAGCAATTTCATGGTTTTGCCTTCGAAACTCTTTTTCATCCGCCAGACGCTCTTTTTTAAGCATATCTGACTTGATATTCGCCAGCCGTCGATTGAGTTCTTTAATGCGGTTTTCTGTAAATACCCGGTATCGATGCATGCGATGAAGCTGCTTTTCAAATTCTTCGCTGGACATCACATTCACAGAATATTGGTCAATATAATCCTGACGCTCCTGATCGTATTGAACGGATAATTTTTGATGCAATTCTGACCAGTGTTTGATCCTGGAAGTGGCCCGTTCTTGCAAATCCTGGTGTGCATCCTGTGCTTTCGGGATTTTTCTGAGTATTTCGTTTACGCGGCTCACGGCGTCATGGCTTTGTCTAAGATCTTTCAGATCAAGCCATTCTTCGGCAATACTTTTGAGTTCTGAATTGTGTGCCACGGCTCTGGTCAAGATCCAGATCCCATCTCCGGAAATCATCAGTGGGGATATCGAGCATCCTTCGGTTTTGATCGCTCTGTAAGCCATGGGTAAAGTGATGCCGAATCCATCCTTGAGGCTTTGGCTGATCATGTTCCAGCTCTCGACAAAATACTCGACTCCCAGCTTGGACTTAGCCATGGCTTTTGTATGATCCAAAGGTTGATCGAACCAAAGCTCGCGGAGGTTTTGATAGTCTTCAAGAGCCTTCTGGTCAAACAGGTCGCCGGCTTTAAGGGCAAGTTTTTCTGCCTGGTGGTACATGACCCGTTCGTGTTCGCCCCTTTGCCACATGGCGAACGCAAGTTCACGGACGATCTCAAGTTGCTCAGGAGTTTCCGGCAGGCGGCTTTCGATCAGTTCGCGTTCAATCGACCCAAGTTCAGCCTCGCGGCCCTTTGGCATGTGTCGGAGCCCAGAAAGGCCATGTATGACAGCGTTTCCGGCAGATGTGGTGTTCATTCGAGGTGATCGTTCTTCCATCAGCAATGTTTAATTAAGCGGCTTCCATACGAGACGATCCCGTATCGGTCTATAGTATATCTCGTATAAGGGAATGAAGTGTTGTATCGAAATCAGAAAAAACGTGGAAATGTATGTGTTACAAGTGGTATTGGCGGAATTGTTTCTGATATCGCCTGAAACGTGGAGTTTTTTTTGATTAGTTTTGATGTCCAGAGGACATGCATATTAATAGGAAGTTAGTCAGGAGCCGAAAACATAACGCTGCTTTGATGTCCATGGGACATGTCTATTAACAGGTGGCTCCTCTGGAGCCCAAAACGTGGCCAACCCTAACCCTCTATGCGAGTCAGGGTTCCACAACGACCATCACGTCACTCAGGCCACCGTTGATGACCGCTTGCCGGTGCTACCGGGAGAGGCCTTACTCTCGCCCTTATCTTTTTTCTCAAACTTCAGGCCACGGGTCAGGACTGCGAACGGATTGTCTTCCGCCTTGCCTTTTGACTTCATGTAAAGATAGTCATCGTAACGACATGGATAGACTGTCAGCTTGCCGTTATCGACCTCGATCACTTTGTTGGCCACGGCTCTGATAAAGTGTTCGTCGTGCGAGATGAAGCAGAGGGTGCCTTCGAAGTTGTTCAGGGCTTCTTCAAGAATATCGCGGCTGGCGATATCCAGGTGGTTTGTCGGTTCGTCCATCATGATGAAGTTGTGTGTGACGGTCAGAATTCTGGCCAGACAGAGTCGGGTTTTCTCACCACCTGAGAGATTCGAAACCGATTTATCGACCGCTTCACCGCTGAAAAGGAACGCTCCAAGAGTATTTCGCAGGAGTCCTTCGCTGGCTCCTGGATGCACCTCACGGATGCTCTCCAGAACAGTCGATTTCATGTTCAGGGCCTCCACCCGGTGCTGGGCAAAGTAAGTCTCAAACACTTTCGAGCCAAGGGTCATCTCGCC
>CAMCFM010000327.1 GCA_945874095.1 Candidatus Kuenenia stuttgartensis | reverse complement strand
TCATCCGTCAAAAATCTAGTCAACCGAAACTGAGCCGAACGATGTCTGATACCTTTCTTGCGCTTGATTTAGGGGCCGAAAGTGGCCGTGGGATTCTCGGTAGCCTGGCTGGCGATCAACTCCTGCTGGAAGAAGTCCACCGGTTCCCGAACGGGCCCGTCCGTATGCTCAACACACTCCACTGGGACATGCCCCGGTTGTGGGCCGAGCTCAAGACGGCGATCGGAAAGGCCTCTGAAAAGGCTGAGCTGGCCGGCTGCGGTGTCGACACCTGGGGCGTCGATTTTGCCCTCGTCGGCCGGAACGATACCCTTCTGGGCAACCCGGTGCATTATCGCGATTCACGCACCGATGGGATTCTGGAGAAAGCCTTTGAGATGATGCCGCGCGAGCGGATGTACGACATCACCGGCCTCCAGTTCATCCCTTTCAACTCCGTTTTCCAACTTCTCGCCATGAAGCTGGCCAAGAATCCGATTCTGGACATGGCCGAGACCTTCCTGATGATCCCCGACGTCATCACCTGGCTCATGACCGGCCGCCGCGCTTGTGAAAGTACCGACGCCTCGACCACTCAGCTGATGGACCCTCGAACCGGTACCTGGTCCGACGAAATCTGCTCCAGCCTCGGCCTTCCGCGCCACATCCTTCCAGAATTTGTCCAGCCAGGTGACCAGATTGGTACGATCCTGAAGTCCGTCTCAGACGAACTCGGACTCGGCTCAAAGTCGATCCCCGTCTATGCCCCCGGCAGCCACGATACGGCAAGTGCTGTTGTGGGCGTGCCTTATACTGGAAACCTGGCTGCCGGTGCTCCGCCTGACTGGTGCTATATCTCGTGTGGGACCTGGAGCCTGATGGGTGTGGAAACGCCGAAGCCCGTCATCACGCCTGAGACCTTTGCCGCCAACTTCACCAACGAAGGCGGAGTGTTCGGCACCACCCGTCTACTGAAAAACATCATGGGCCTGTGGCTGGTTCAGGAGTGCCGTCGTACATGGCAAAGGGCCGGAGTGAATTACGACTATGCTGAACTCACCCGGCTGGCGGCCGCCGCGACAACCCTTCGGACGGTGATCAATCCCGACGACCTCTCTCTGATGGCGCCCGGCGACATGCCTTCGCGAATTGCGGCACTGGCAGCCAGAGCTGGCGAACCGGTTCCGAACGAGCCTGGGGAGTTTATCAGGACATCTCTGGATAGCCTGGTTTTGAAGTATCGCTGGACCATTGAACGGCTGGAGTCGATCTTGAATACGTCGATCAAAACAGTCCATCTGGTGGGCGGAGGCATCCAGAACGAGCTTCTCTGCCAGCTGACAGCTGATGCAACAGGCAGGGCCGTGGTGGCAGGCCCAGTTGAGGCCACAGCGGCGGGCAATATCATGATCCAGGCGATTGCCAGCGGACGGGTCTCAGGACTCAAAGAAGCCCGGGCAATTCTGGCGGAAAGCTTTGCCGTGAAACGATATGAGCCAAGAGCCGGACGAGCCGCAATGTGGGGCGATGCCTATCAACGGCTCTTAAAGCAGGTTTGAGAATCGAAGCCCTTCGATGAAGCCCGAAGATCTCGGGTTTCAAGGGTTTGATGTCCAGAGGACATGCCTATTAATAGCCATCCACGATGGTGCCCAAAAATCACCGGATTACCAAGGGTTTGATGTCCAGAGGACATGCCTATTAATAGATGTCTCCCATGGTGCCCAAAAATCACCGGCTTTCCAAGGGTTTTGATGTCCAGAGGACATGCCTATTAATTGCTCAAATCCCTTCCGGCCGGTATCCCAGCGCCAGCCTCTCAAAATCGGCTCTCTGACGCTCCATCACAGATGCCGTCCAACCCTGCTCTTCAGCCATAATCTGCGCCACCCTCCATGATGCCTTCACTGCTGCCCCTGCATCCACAAACAAAGCCCGGTCTCGCCTTGCCAAAACATCAGCCACCGTCTCAGCCATCTCCTCCCTCACCATCCGCCTCACCATCGCTTCTGTCAGTTTCAACTCAGGGACAATTCTCGCCGATTGCAACTCCTCCATGTGATCATACCCCTTGCTGTCTGCACCTTCATCCAGCAACATCTCTATGGTCTGACACGCCTTCTGATTTAAACTGCCTACAATCTCAGCCCTGTCAATCACGTCTTCTGACATCTGTCTATACGTGGTCCATTTCCCACCTACGATGGTAATCAATCCCGTTTCATTCACAAATATCTGGTGGTCTCGCGATACCGATGCTGTGGATTTCACCTGCCCTGAAGGCTTCACCAACGGCCTTAAGCCTGCAAATCGGCTCTTGATATCGGCCGTGGTTGGCTTCTTTAATAAATACCTCCCAGAATAATCAAGCAGATATTGTATTTCTTCCCTCAGAGGTATCGGGTCCCGCTCCACCTTTGACACCGGTGTATCGGTCGTACCCACCAAAACATGGTCTTCCCATGGAATCATGAATAAAACCCGCCCATCGTCCGTCTTCGGTACCATCAATGCACACTTGCCTGGAAAAAAGGACCGATCAAGCACAATATGGGCCCCCTGGGCTGCCGTGACCATGCTCTGGGCAGTTGCAATAGACATCCTCGCCACGGTATCGGTGAAAACTCCTGCCGCTGAAATCACCGTTTTTGCCGATAACTCCAGAGTCTTTTCTATGGTCTCACCAGTCGCTGATACGGAAAGATCTCGCACAATCGCGCCGGTGACCCGTCCATCGTGTTTTTTCAGTTCCACCACTTCGGCATGATTTAATACAATCGCACCGGCATGAATCGCCGTTCGGGCCAGCGCCAAAGCCAGTCGTGTATCATTAAACTGACCATCCAGATATTCCACCCCGCCCAGAAGATGATCACCACTCATTCCGGGCAAATGCATTAACGTTTCATCCCGGCTTAATAATTGCGAATGTTCCCAGCCAAACTGACCTGCCAGGAGGTCATAAGAGGCCATTCCCATCCCATAAAACGGCTTCTCCCAGTACTTACGGCAAGGGATCACAAAACTCAGTTTATTTACCAGCCCAGGCGCATTTTTGAGCAATCGGCCGCGCTCTCTCAAACTCTCGCGCACCAATGAAACCTGCCCCTGCCTTAAATAACGAACCCCTCCATGAACCAGTTTGGTCGAGCGGCTTGATGTGCCTGATGCAAAGTCGTCGCGCTCGAGCAAAACCACACTGTGACCCCGGGTGGCTGCATCCACGGCTGCCCCCAAGCCGGTCGATCCGCCTCCGATGATCAATATATCCACCTGCTGCTGCGTCGACTCAAGCTGGTCCCATTGCATTTTCCGATTCATGATCAGAGCCATTTTCAGAGTCCTTTGGGGAAATACAATCGAGACGAATGATCCGTGACAATCAAAACATCGATCCTGATTGATCCGGTTTCGATTTTAATTTAGATTTTCGCTTCGGAGCTGGAGACGTTGCAGAAGTCGATTTCCCAGGCTTGGGCTGAGCCCACGGAGTATCCTGACCACCCTCCAGTGTATCTCCAGGTTTTGTAGAGGCCAGTCGATCGCGGGCCCGGGCTGCATATTCTTCGGAGAGTTCAAATCCAAGCGTTTTTCGATTTAATTTGCGAGCCACCGTCAAAGTGGTCCCACTGCCCACAAATGGGTCGATCACGCACTCGCCGGGCGATGAACTGGCTTCAATAATCCGCGCCAGGACACGTTCCGGCATCTGGCAGCCATGCCAGCCAGCTCGCTCTTTAAATGTCCCACACACACGCGAAACGTTCCAGGTATCGCTCTCGACCCCAAATCCTTCAGGTACGTCCTGAGGCCTTAAAATCCAGGTGTCGTCCGGCATCCGGCCCTGTGGATTGGCTCGTTTGTCGTTATAAATCAATTGTCGGGCAGACGGCACATGCATGGCATCGCGGTGAAATGTAAACTCATTCGGATCTTTCACGAAATACAATAAATGCGCATGACTTCTGGTGAATTTATTCTTGCAATGCACTCCAAATGTATAATACCAGATGACCCAGCTGCGCGGAACAAAGCCAATTTCGCGATGCGCCATGACTTTCAATTCCGCCGCATATTCATCACCAATCGCGAGCCAGAAGCTCCCGCTGGGTTTCAATACGCGATAAATCTGCTGCATCCATTCCTTACACCAGTTTAAATAGGCGCTATCGTCCTGCTTGTCATTATAGGTGTCATATTGATAACCAATATTAAATGGAGGGTCTGCAAATGCCAGATCAACGCACCCATCAGGAAGCCCTTTAAGCCCTTCGACGCAATCGCCCAAGTGTACGCCTTCAATCATTTCCATCACTTGAGTTTCACTTTCCGCCAGTTTGGGACCACTCAGACTTCGTCGCACAACCCGGTTGATTGTGCTTCATCTTACGCTTTTGGTCAGATAAAATCCAAGGCAAACGAGGGCGTGACAAAATCTGATCCGGCAGTCGATGAGAGAATATGTTACGCTGATGTCAGCGATTCTCGGTATCCAAATCAATCATCTTGCCCGGACAACTAAAATGACACGTAAACGTATCGCTTTTGGCCTGACATGCCTGTTCTGTCTCTCACTTATCATGAGTGCAGCCATGAAGTTGACTGGCTCGAAAGAAGTCATCGAGCAGTTCACGCAAATGGGTCTGGCCGACTGGCGAGTCATTATTGCCATGGGCGAGCTGGCTGGAACGGCGCTGTTTTTTATGCCTCAAACAAAGAATTTCGGCACCATGGTGCTCTCTGGATATCTGGGCGGAGCGATCATGGCCCATATGAGCCACGGCGAAGATTTTTCGGCACCAGCCATTTTTCTGATCCTGATCTGGATCACCGCAGGTCTGCGTCAGCCTGATCTTTACGGCTTCAAAACAGGCTCTTAAGCGTCAGAAGCCCACCGACAATCAGCACAGGAACGGCAAAGTGAGGCAGTTCAGCGGCCCACATGGCCCCGCCTGTGGCCAGAATCAGCATTCCCAGAGCGATCCCAATCATCCGGCCAACGGCCCCGATCACGCCAAAAACCAGGCGAAATGGCAGGGTCATCACAAACCATGTCAAGCCAATCATCTTTTCAGCCTCTCGATTCCAAGCCCCGGGATGAACGGGCCGCCTGCGGACACGGCCCACATTTTCGCCCTGTTAAACTTATCCTCCATCAATTCACCAAATCGGTCAACCCGGATTTGGGAGCCAAAGCACGCCAAGTCAGGGTGTTTGAATCTAGCCCCGGGTTCGCGGAAGAGAATTAACCGGGGCTAGCGCCAAGACCGGCTAGGTAAGAGGCGATAGCCATCGGTTTCTTGGTTTTAACCTAGCCGCAGGGCGCTAGCCCCCGGTTCGCGGAAGAGAATTAACCGGGGCTAGCGCCAAGACCGGCTAGGTAAGAGGCGATAGCCTCCGGTATAGTGGTTTGAATCTAGCCCCCGGTTCGCCGAAGATAAATAACCGGGGCTAGAGCCAAGACCGACTATCTAGATAAAAGCCAGGTTGCGCTTGGCTACGATTGGCCTAAAACGCGGAAGTTATTTTCTGCCTGTTCCTAAGAAGCGGCATCAAATTTGGGTAAGCTCAGATTAAAACGGACCCCATCAAATGCAATGCGGCAAATCAAAAACACCTCCACCCTTTAAGTCCAGATTGGAAAGTGCAATGT
>CAMCFM010000326.1 GCA_945874095.1 Candidatus Kuenenia stuttgartensis | reverse complement strand
AGCTTGTTCAAGCCATGATTGGCCGCAGGGTGACCACCGGAGCAAACCGTGGTGGGAAACTACTGGAAAACGTATCTCGATCCGAAATTTTAATCGCCGATGATATTTCTGGAGTCACTTTGAACTCGGTTTCATTAACGATTCAAAATGGAGAGATTCTCGGTATGACTGGTCTGGCCGGCGCTGGGCAAGAAGAAATGGCTCAGATTTTGGCCGGCGAATCTGTGGCAACTTCAGGGCGAATGACTTACGAAGGTCAGGCTTACCGGCCTGTTCATCCAGCCCAGGCCCAGAAAATTGGAGTGGTAGCCGTACCGGCGGATCGTCGGAAGCGCGGACTTATAGCCGCGTTGGGACTTGGTAGAAATCTGGTGTTTCAGAGGTTAAGGCAGAAAAACCGGTTTGGATTTCTCAACTGGCCGTTTTTTTGGAAGGAAGCGGATCAGCTTTGTGAAGATTTTCAGATCAAATTCGACCGGCTGAGCCAGAATCCACTGACATTATCTGGCGGGAACCAGCAGAAAGCCTTATTGGCACGAACTTTGTCGACCAAGCCAAAACTCGCGATTCTGAACGAGCCGACACGTGGGGTGGACATACGAACCCGCGAAGCCATCCATCAGAGGATCGAAGCATTGTCCGCCAGTGGAGTTGCAGTGGTGGTGATCAGCCCTGACACACAGGAGCTTGAGCGGATTTCGGATCGGGTCGTGGTGTTTCGCCAAGGCCAGGTTCAGTGCGAACTGACAGGCGAACAGATTGGCGAGCGGCGTATACTGGCGGAAACAGCGGGCGTAGCAACGTAAAGAGTGGAGAGCGAGCTTATGGCGGTAGATTCAAAACTCTGGTTACGTTTTGCGATACGTCGCTGGCCGCAGATCCTCCTGTTTGTGGCCGCTTTGTGGCTGACATTCTCTACAGAGCGATTTTATACAGGCTCGAATTTAAGTTCGATTCTGACACGAGCTGCGATTGTGGGCGTATTGGCAGTAGGTCAATGTTGCGTCCTTCTGGCAGGCGGATTTGACCTGAGTCAAGGTGCAACAGTCGGTTTGGCGTGTGCCATGGCCGGGACAGCGATGACGAAAGGCTATGATTCCAGCGCGTGTTTTGCAGCAGCACTTTCCACAGGGCTTCTAGTAGGCATCGTGAACGGTTTTTTTGTGGCCAAAATGGGAACAAATCCGTTTGTGACCACGCTCAGCGGGCTGATGGTCGTTCGTGGCCTGACATTTCTTGTTTTGGGCGGGCTGACTTTAAACAAACTCACCATGTTTGCTGCTCTTGATCGTAAAGTGGATGTTGCGGGTGTAGCACTTTCTGGTAGAGCAGCTGTTTTTATGCTCGCCACCTCGGTGATCTGGATATTTCTCAGACAGACGCTTTGGGGGCAGCACCTTCGGGCCACTGGTGGGAATGCCGAAGCGGCTCGCCTGGCAGGTGTTCGTACGGATCGGATGAAAATCCTGTCGTTTGCCTTGAGTGGCTTGTGTGCGGGACTGGCGGCGGTCTTGCTATTGAGCTTTGTGAAGGTCTCAAAAACTGATACAGCAAATGGTTATGAGCTTGATTCGATCGCATCCTGTGTGATCGGAGGGGTGTCTCTTGCAGGTGGCGAAGGTTCCGTTTTAGGTGCAGCTGCCGGATGTCTGATGCTCAAGACGATTGAAACCATCATCACTTTGAGGGGGCTTGACGACCAGTATCGCTCGCTGGTGACTGGGGCATTAATCCTGACTTTTGCAGCGACGGATGCTTGGGTCGGCCGGGGGCGAAGGAAGTGACTCAAGAATATGCAAGAATTTCAAAGTGTCCTTGAATTGCATTGCATGTTTGGTCCGTTCTCGGTAAAAGTGTATGATGGGATTTGTTCAATAGAACATCCAACCCTTCTTCCGCCAATGCTTTGATGAATTGTCCGTTGACCTGGGAGACTTCGACCATGAGTCGCGCCATCGTACTTGGCCTATGTTTTGCGATGATTTCGGTCTTGAATTCCGCTACTGCGGCCGATAAGGCAGAATCTACCAAGCCTTTTGGTATGGAAAAACGGATCCCATTTACAACCAGTCGCGTGATCGGTTCTCCTGAGCCGCCTTCACCTTACAAAACTGAGAAGGCATTTCCGAACCTTAAGTTGTTACAGCCAATTGGGATCGAGCCTGAGCCCGGGACTGGGAATTTATGGATCACCCAGCATTTGGGTTCATGGTCTGGCGGGGCCAAGATCCTGAGGGTCAAAAACGAGACAAATGTTTCGGAAACAGAGTCAGTGATAGAGTTTGGGACCGAGATGGCGTATTCTGTGACGTTCCATCCGGATTATCAGAAAAACGGCTATGTTTACGTGTTTTTGAACGATAAGAAAAATCCGATCATACACGACCGGATCTGGCGATATACGATCGATCGAAATCCGCCTTATAAAATGATCCCCAACAGCAAGCTGGAAATCATCGTCTGGCCTTCAAACGGACACGATGGAGGTGGTATCCATTTTGGTCCTAAAGATGGATATCTTTATGCCACAGCCGGAGATGGCTCTTCTGATAGTGATACCTACGGTTCAGGGCAGGATATTGGCGATATTCCTGGCTCCGTGATTCGAATTGATGTGGATCATACGGACCCTGGCCGAGCATATTCCGTGCCGAAGGACAATCCATTTTTAGGCTTTCCAGGCGCCCGCCCCGAGCTTTGGGCTTATGGTTTACGGAACCCCTGGAAAATGGACTTTGACGAATCCACCGGACAGCTTTGGGTGGGTGCAAATGGTCAGGATCTTTGGGAAACAGTGCACCTGATCAATCGTGGAGATAATCAGGGATGGCCGATTTATGAAGGCTCTCACCCGTTCCATCTGGATCGACCACGAGGCCCTACTCCGCTTATAAAACCGGCTGCCGATCACCACCATAGTGAAGCCCGATCGCTGACTGGTGGTGTGGTTTACACAGGTAAAAAAATGCCTGAATTGACTGGCGCATTTATTTATGGCGATTATTCGACAGGTCGAGTCTGGGCAATCAAGCATGACGGTACGAAAGTCTCGTTTCACAAAGAGCTTGTGGATACACCTTTCGCGATTACAGGGTTTGGGAATGATCCGGGAGGGGATTTGTGGGTGATCGATCACGCTGGGTCGATTTACCGAATCGTACCAAATGATCGAACTCAGATTGCCCAGAGCTTTCCGAAGAAACTCAGTGAAACGGGTGTTTTTGCGGATATCAAGACGCATCAACTGGCTGCCGGAGTGATTCCTTATGCACCGGCGGCTCCGTTCTGGTCAGATGGAGCCATTAAGGTCAGGGCGATTGGTGTTCCTGGAATGGAACCGATTGATACGAAATCGGATCGCTGGGAAGCGCCTGATGGGACATTGACCGTGAAGAGTTTTCAGCTTGAAATGCAACCGGGCGATTCAGCGAGCCGGAAGTATATTGAAACCCGGATCATGGTACGTCAGGAGAAAGAATGGACGGGATTTTCGTATATTTGGAATGACGAGCAGACAGATGCAACCCTGGTGGAGAAGAATGGATTGGACAAGCCATATCGGATCGCGGATAAAACCGATCCGCGCGGCTATAAGGATCAGGTATGGCATTATCCAAGCAGGTCGGAATGTATGGTGTGTCATAGTCGGGCGGCGAATTTTGTGCTTGGGTTCAGCAAGTTGCAACTCGATTCGGTATTTGATTATGGCGATGGCAAGAAAGACAATCAGTTGAGATCGCTGTATCATATTGGGCTTTTGAAGAACGAAAAAGGCTATGAGCCAAGCAAGCCTGAGAGCCCTCATCTGGTGGATCCGAATGATAAGTCTCAGCCACTCGAGGCCCGTGCCCGTTCGTATTTCTATACCAATTGTGCGAGTTGCCATGTGGATGCAGGCGGTGGAAATTCGCTGATGAACATGGATATCAGTGCAACGCGCGATGCCATGAAGATGGTTGGAGTGAAGCCGCTCCACCTGTTTCCGGACAGGCCAAACGGGCAGCTGATTGCACCTGGTGATCCTGAAAACTCGGTGGTATATCTGCGAGTGAATCGTCGGGGAGCCGGGCAAATGCCACCGCTGGGATCGAATGTGGTGGATCAAAAATCGGTGGAGCTTTTGAAAGAGTGGATCACGTCATTGAAGAATGAAAAACAGGCGTCAAACCATTCTGTTAAAGAGTCCAAACCTGCTGTAAATGGTGGTGAATAAGACTTTTACAGTTCAGAAAGATCCGGATTTGATCACGCACTAATTTGCGTAGTCTGATCTGGATCTTTAGGGACGAGAAAGTCGCTATGGTGTTGGCGGATTCTGGGGTGAGATTTGCCGGTGATCAGGCGTGCGCCTTTGGAAAATGTGATGTAATCCCAGATCCATTGGGCCAGAACAGCGAACCGGTTGCGAAATCCGACTAGAAACAGGACGTGAATCAGGCCCCATAAGAGCCAGGCCACTGTGCCTGTGAATTGATATTTTCCGATCTCGGCGACCGCCCGATTTCGGCCAATGGTTGCCATCTGACCTTTGTCATGAAACTGAAATGGGATTCGCTCTGACGATTGCAATTTACCTTGAAGTTCATTGCGAATCTGGAGGCCTACATATTGGCCCATCTGGATGGCTCCCTGAGCCACTCCAGGCACTTGCTGGCCTGATTTCGGGTCATTGACGGCAGCGATATCACCAACGGCAAAGACACTTGGATGACCAGGCAGGCTTAAATCTGGATTCACCAGAATTCGGCCACTTTTATCGAGTGGGACTCCGAGGCTGGCCGTGATCGGGCTGGCTTTGACACCGGCGGCCCAGAAGACGCAGCGGGCGTTCACTTTGTCGTCGCCGATGGAGACCGAATTTTCTGTGATGTCGGTCACTCGCGATCTCAGGCGCACTTCCACGCCCATATGTTCAAGATCTTTCAAGGCCTGTTCAGAAAGCTTTTCCGACATGCCTGGAAGGAGTCGGTCCGCCGATTGAATTAAAACCACACGGGTGGCCGTGGTGTCAATATTCCGAAAATCCCGGGGGAGCGTCTGAGTTGCAATCTGTCTCAAAGCTCCGGCAAGTTCAACGCCAGTTGGGCCACCACCCACGACAACAAAAGTGAGATTGGAGCGGCGATGTTGAGGGTCCGCTTCCATCTCTGCTTCTTCAAATGCAAGCAGAACACGGCTGCGAATTTCCAGGGCATCTTCGATGGACTTCAAACCAGGTGCGAACTTGGCCCAGTCGTCGCGCCCGAAATAGCTGTGAGTGGCTCCACAGGCGAGCACAAGGTAATCGAAATTGGCTTCACCTTCAGGAAATATCGCGACTTTTCGATCAAGATCCACACCGAGGATTTCATCCATAACGACATGAACATCTTTACGATTTCGGAAGATACTGCGAATCGGATAGCCGATTTCAGCGGGCGAAAGTGCTGCGGTTGCGACTTGGTAAAGCAGTGGCTGAAAAACGTGGTGATTGCGTTTGTCCACAAGCCAGATCCGTGCCCCGGAACCTGCCAGATTCTGGACAGTTTTGATTCCGCCGAAGCCACCACCCACGACCATGATTTCAACTTGTTTGGTCTGAGTTTTTGGAATTGCTGATGTTGGATCTGCAAATAGCCAGGGAGTGATCGAGTTTTTCGTGTTGCCCATGATGATTTTGTAAGCTCTCTAA
>CAMCFM010000325.1 GCA_945874095.1 Candidatus Kuenenia stuttgartensis | reverse complement strand
CTGCTTTCGACTCTCGACCACCGGCGTTTGTATCTCAACACCGGTTTCTCGAGAAACTCGTATGAGAGCCAGGCTGTCAGGATCACGGCAGCGAGCGTGATAAAACCGCTCCCGAACAGTGATAGAAGTATTTCGTGCCACATATAAAGCCCGTAGCTGATCTTTCCAGCCCCAACGAAGGCAGGCCAGCTCAGAATCCTCGAAAATCGGGAGGAGCCGGCCGCTGCGACCATGATCCAGACCACCGCCACAAGCCAGATGGCGACAGGATCAACGACCTGACGTAATACAATCTCATGGCCCAGATGGTTTCGGGTGATCAGAAACAGGCTGACAGGTAGAATGAGCCAGATGAGATATTTTTTGGTCAAATGGACGATTGTATTTCGGAAAGGTTCGTGATTCAGGGCCAATGCCAGCAGAACGCCGGCCAGGATCGAGTCCATCTGGGCCACGGAATTGTATGTGATCTGATATTGTTCGACGCCTGATCTTGCGAGCGAGATGCGCTGAAGGATTGCAATCAGGATGCCTGAGATGGCGAAAATCCAGCGTCCACGCGTGCCAAGGATGGCTATTACCATGGGAATAAAGATGTAGAACTGTTCTTCCACACAAACGGACCAGAGGATGCTCAGGATATCGCTGCCAATGGGCCCAAAGTGGATCATCGACCAATTTCCAAGAAATAGGCCAAACCAGGGCATTTGAGGGGAGCTGAGCCCAATTCCGTGAATTCTATCTGAGAATGGAAGGCCGAGAAAACCGATCAGGAAAATCAGGTAATAGAGGGGCCAGATACGGAGAATTCGGCGGACCCAGAAGGCTGACCAGTCGATTCGCCCGTATTGCAATTCTTCGCGCAGGAGTAATCGTGTGATAATAAAACCGCTGAGTGTGAAGAATAAATTGACACCAATCCAGCCATTACGGCTCAGGGCATGATCCACAGCCGGCCCGAGCCTATTACCAATACCGCCTGTTCCAAAGAGGATGAGTATTGGAAGGTCGATGGTCATGGCGAGGATATCGCGAATCCATCCGCCCAGATCTGGCAAGCCGTGATGGAAGCCGAAGACCATGAGAAATGCGAAAAATCGGAGACTGTCAAGTTCAGGGAAATAAGACCTCTCGAGGCCCTTTTTCATCTCAATGGGGCCTGGATTTGCATTGGGTGAGACGAATGTTTTGAGTTTGTCAATCATTGCGCCGAGCAGCAATTCTTTGAAATAGGGAATCAATCACTTGATCGGCCATTTGATCGCCCGGTTCAAACCATTGGGCAGAGGCATCGGGCGCGACCAGGCCCACTCGATGGCGATTGGCAGAGAGGCTTGACTGGTCGTTGACAATGGTGAAATCAGAGCGGTTTTTGAGGCAGGCTTGGTGGGCGATTTCGATCATGGATTGGTCGGACGCACCGCTGGTCAGTTTGAAGCCGACGAGAGTGGTGTCGGGGCCGACCCAGTCGCGCACCTGGCGGATGACTTTGGGGGTGCGTTTGAGTGTAATGACCAGCTCTTCGGGTTCCGACGAAATTTTGCCGGACATGGGCACGGGTTCGTAGTCGGAGACGGCAGATGCCAGCAGGACGATATCCCAGGGACGGGAACGCGCGAGATTTTCGAGCTGTTGCGCGTAATCCAAAACAGTGCCGGTGGTTAGGTCAATTCGACGGAGTCTGTCCCGGTGGTTCCAGCCTTGGGCCATGCGTGCGACCAGACGCTGGCGGATTTCTGAGGGATCCACATCGCCGCCAAACTGCTGCTTCGGTTCTTCAATCGGGCCATGGGTTTGTGGAGTTGTGGCGAGATAGGTGACGGCACTGCCGCGAGCCAGACAGGCTTCAGCCAATGCGGATGCGAATCGTCCGGTGGATCGGTTGGTCAGCAACCGGACATCGTCGATGGGTGCGATGGTACCGCCGGCGGTGATTAAAACGTGCATGGGCTGCAATTCTGAAGCTCTCTGGTGGGTCAAGTGGCATCAAAGCCGTTGGAGAATCGGATGTTGGCTCTTGATAACTGGTGGCTTGAACCGATAGTTTTCTGGATAATGATTAAGAATGACATTCGCCGAGAAGAATGTCGAGTGGGCAGCCGATGTCGATGGGTGATATCGAGCCTGAAAACGATCATCGAGATGTAGGAAATATTCGCCAAAATGAGCCAGACATCGGCCCCTCAAATTGCCCAGGAGTTGTTCGAACAGATCCGCCAATGGCCGATTTACGATCCCCATTCGCACATCGACCCGCACCGGCCAGCGGCTCGCCACTTTGACGAAGTGCTTGGATACCATTACTTTACGGAGCTGGCTCACTCGGCTGGGATGCCGACTTCGCTGGTCGATCCCGAGTTGGAACCTTCGACCAGATGTCGCAATCTTGCCAGATGGCTGGAGCGGATCGACAACACGGTTCAGTATTCCTGGCTGCTCGAAATCGCTCGTGAATTCCACGGATTCGAAGGCGACGCGGTGAACTCGGAAACGATCGAAGAGTTGATCAGTGCAGCAGATAAAGAGTCGGAAGGACCGCAGTGGGATGCGACGGTCTGGAAGAAGTCGAACCTTGAGGCCGTCTTTTTGACCAACGATTTCGATGATCCGCTCCAAGGCTGGGACTCCGCTCAATATATCCCTTGCCTGCGGACGGACGACCTGGTTTTGAAGCTTCACGAGCCTCGAACGCGTCAGCGGCTGAACGCTTTTGCAGGTATGGAAGTGGTGGACTACAATAGCCTTAGGATCGCGATTGGGAAGATTTTTGACCACTTCATGAGGCACGGAGCGAGGGCGTGTGCGATCAGTCTGCCGCCTGATTTTGCGCCTCACAGGCCTCCCACGATTTCGGCGAGCACCCCGCTCAGGAGAGCATTGACTGGCCTTGATGTCAGGCCCGACGAGATTGACCTGGTTCGCCGCACCGTGTTTTGGATGCTGGCCGAGTTCTGCAACGATTACAATCTGCCGTTTGACCTGATGATCGGCCCCATCCGAAACATCTATCCAGCCGGGGTTTCCGGAGGTAGGGACCTGTTTGACCGACGGGTGAGTCTGGCCGATTACAAGGATGTTTTCAACGCATTCCCGGACGTAACTTTCCCGGTCTCTACCCTCTCGCCCGATGCCGGTGCCGAGCTTGTAGCGTATTCTTGGATATTCCCGAACGTGGTCCCGAACGGCCACTGGTGGTACTCCAACGTACCTTCGTTCATCGCCGCTGACCTGAAGGCCCGGGTTGAGGCTGTGCCGAAAACCAAGATTGTTGGATATTATTCCGACGCTTACAAGCTGGAGTTTGTGCTGCCCAAGTTCAACACCTTCCGGCGCGTCCTATCACAAACTCTGGCTGAGAGTTGCGTGATTGAAAGGGGCTGGAAGTTCGATCAGTGTCTGAGTCTGGCGAACATGATTTTACGGGAAAATCCCCGCCGGATCTTTGCAAGACCAAGCGAGATTTGAAGTTCTGGATAAAAAAGCCGGGCGGGGAAAGCTCGCCCGGCGATGTTTTTATAAATCACTTAAGTTCTTTATTGATCAGCCTTTTTCAACGGAATTGGTAAGCGTGCCGATTCCGCTGATGGAGATATGCACCATGTCGCCAGCCAGGAGTGAGAATTCGTCGGGCGGGACCACGCCGGTGCCTGTCAGGAGGATCACTCCGTTGGGGAAGGCGTTATCGCGGCCGAGCCAGCCGGCCAGTTCGTCAAAGCCCCTCTTCATTTGATCGAGCGTGGTGGATCCGTCGACAACCGTTTCGCCATTGCGAACGATCTGAACGCGGATCACGGTTTTTTCGCGGGCGGGCAGGGCGGATACAGGAACAATCCCAGGGCCAAGGGCGCAGCAGCCGATGTGCATTTTGGCCTGAGGCAGATAGAGGGGGTTTTCGCCTTCAATGTCGCGGGCGGAGACATCGTCGCCTACGGTCACTCCGATCAGTTCCAGCCGGCTCGAAAAAACCAGCGCAAGTTCAGGCTCAGGAACGCACCAGTTGCTGTCAGACCGAACGCGGATCGACTGGTTTGGGCCAACGGTTCGATTCGGTGTGGACTTGAAGAACAGCTCAGGGCGGTCGGCGGAATAGACGAGGTCGTAGAACGATCCGCCGGACTTGGATTCCTCCTGTCGGGCCACTTTCGAACGATAATAGGTCACACCGGCGCCCCAGACTTCCTGGCTGTCAATCGGGGCCAGAAGGTCTACATCAGCCAGTGTTTGTGTGGATTCGCCAGCCGCTGAGGCCAGGCTTTGAATCAGGACTTTTGGGTCGGCGCTGGTCAGGATGGTGTCGAGATTGACGGATTCATCCAGAGTGGTGACCGACGAGCCGGGGGTGGACAGATCGCCGTGTACAAGCCCCCAGCGTGGTGTCTCGTTTTGCTTTGTACGGAATTTTATCAGAGCGGGAAGGGGGGCTTGCGACATCTTTTGGGGATCCTGATTTGTGCCTGAAAAGGCTTGCTATGGGTGAGGTTCAATGCTTTGAAATAACCAATCCAGAGGCAAGCCGTCAACGGTCTGAGGCTACGAAGTTTCCTCGAAGAGTTGTCACAACCGCTTTCAGGGCCCATAATTGATTATAGATAAGCTCTGATGAGCGATCGAGGAATGGATTGGATCCGCCGCCTTCCGAAACGGCCAAAAGCCACGACGAAGGGCGATTTCGCAGTGCGGAGTCTCCGCCCCGGCTGGAGCATTCTTAAAATGCCACTTAGCGATTTGGACCAACAACTGATTGACCGCTGCCTGAACCACGAAGAAGGTTCATGGCTTGACTTTGTGGATCGTTATCTGGGACTTGTCTTCCACGTGGTTCGTCATACAGCACATTCGCGGAGCATGACTCTCTCGTTTGTCGATGTCGAAGACGTAGCAGCTGAGATCCTTCTGGAACTCGTTAAAAACGACTACTCCGCCCTTCGCCAGTTCAAGGGCCTCAGCTCGTTTCCAGCTTACTTAACTGTCATCAGCAGAAGGATATGCATTCGTCAGCTGATCAAGCTCAGGCGTGAATCTGTGCTCGGTCATGTCAATGCTCATCGCACTGTAGTCGATGGCAGTTCCGTCGAAATTGAGCCAGTGCTGGCGACCGAGGAAGTCGATCGGCTTCTGGCCATGCTCGAGCCTCGTCAGGCCGAAGTGGTTCGGCTGTATCACCTTGAGTTTAAAAGCTATCGGGAAATCGGGAAGCGGCTCGGAGTGGACGAAAACTCTGTCGGGGCCATGCTCACGAGGGCTCGAAATCGACTTCAGGCTGTCGCAAAAACCGAGTCTGTCTGATGTTGCATCTCACATCACTTGCGGATGGTGGCTGCCTTCTTGCCAGCAACGTTCTCAGCACGCAATTCCGCTTGATGTTTGATCCCGTTGGCGTTCGCGACCAAGCGTTTGGCGACTGGGTCTGAGGCCCATCGGTCGGGTGCAAGTGCCGGTAGAACATCGTTGTAAAGTATGGTTGTACCACCTTTTGGACGATAACCTCGGTGCCGCTCAATGGCTGCCAGAATATCGGCCAGTTTCCAGCCTTGGTCAATGAATCGGTACATCCCCAGCCAGGCGGGTGTGCGGTCCATATTGCCATGGCAGTGCACCAGAACCGGCCAGTTTTCAGGCTTGCGCACCTCATCAAGCGTGGATTGCACATAGACAGAGCCGTAAGTCTTTCC
>CAMCFM010000324.1 GCA_945874095.1 Candidatus Kuenenia stuttgartensis | reverse complement strand
TAGGTTCTGTTGACATTAATCTTGGCAAAATAGGAGGGATTGGTATTCTAAGGCTATCTGAAACCAAGGAGGGACCTCAGGATGAGCCGGTACGCAATCCTAGATTCGCAATGGAATGTCATCAAAGACCATATGCCTGGGCGCATAGGTACGAAAGGGGTTACCGCCAAGGATAACCGTTTGTTTTTTGATGCTCTGATTCACATGGCCAGAGCCGGTTGCCCTTGGCGAGATCTTCCCAAGGAATTTGGCAAATGGAACAGTGTGTTCAAGCGGTATGACCGTTGGGCCAAATCAGGTGTCCTGAACAAGATTTTGGATTTATTGACGGTTGAAAGTGATTTCGAATGGGTCATGGTCGATTCGTCCGTCATCCGAGCTCACCAATCGGCGGCCGGGGCAAAAGGGGGGCAAAAAAACCAGTCCTTAGGGCGTTCCAAGGGTGGTTTCAGCACCAAAATCCACCTTGCGGTCGATTCGTTTGGCAATCCTATTCGTGTTGAACTGACTGGCGGCGAAGTTCACGATTCTCAACGATCCAAGTCTTTGATCAAGGGAATTCCGGCCGAAAATGTACTTGCCGACAAAGGATACGACAGTAATGAGTTTAGGCAATCAATCATCGAAATGGGAGCCCAACCTGTGATTCCACCGAGATCAAATCGCAAGACCTTTATCGATTACGATCGCCATCTTTACAAAGAGCGAAATATGATCGAGCGCACTTTCAATAAGCTAAAGCACTATCGCAAAATCGCTACGCGTTACGACAAAAAGGCAGCTAACTTCATGGGTTACATATTGTTAGGATCGATTATGCTCCACTTGAGGTAATTGTCAACACAACCTAGTCTGTTGATCAAAACTTTGTATGAAAAGCGATTTACAGACCTCGATGTTCGACCTGTAGTCTTGGCTTCAACGGCAGGAACGTGATCAGGGTTGTTGTTCTATCGATTTGAGCAGCACTCATGAATAACAGTTTTATATCCAAAATCCGGAATTTGATTTGAGAGCCTTTTTGATTGTTGATCTATTCGTAATGGTTTTCCTCTGCTTCATTGTTTTGAGAACGCTTCATGTGTCTGTCGTGACCCAATCAATGAGCCAATTTACAGCAGATGAATTCTCCTCACTTGGTTCCCGGTGGGATCTATCCTTTTCAAGCAAACCGAATTGGTGTCGCATAAATCAACAGACCTATGCCAAAAACACGGTTATGCGATGATCCGTCGCGAACAACTTTTACCAAAAGGATGTAACAACCGATTCGATGCCCAATTCCAGGCGATACTCGTTTGGTGGATACAATGGCGTTGATGGATGGCCACTTCTTGATCAGCGTTGTCAAATCCCAACTTATTGAAAACGCCGGTTCTCCACTTTTCACTCGGGAAGAACATCCTGAAAAGTCAAAATCGGTGTTTCCTATAGCTGAAGACACTTACTCTTTTAGAAAACCAAAGCCTTTATATTCTAAGTATTCTTATAAGAGAAGTAAGTGTCTTCAGCTATAGGAAACATCAAAAAGGCATCTCAACTCATCCGATCCGAGCGAAGTTGGTTGAGTGGACCTGCTTCACAGTCAAGGATGTTCACAATTCTTGGCACTTAGGATTCCATTGATTCTCCAAGCCACCTACACCACAAGTTGTCTAAGGATTCGGTTCGTTGCCAGAGAAACCCGGATTGCCTAATGTGCCTCCTGGATAAATCTGTTAATTCTTTAACGACACCACTTGACTCGATCTTCCTGAACGACTAGGCTAGCCTATGTGTTAATGAATTCACAGGAGATATCGAAAATGGCTAGAGGACAGTCAGAGACACTCACCGCACGTGAGGCCCAGATCATGGATGTGATTTGGGAAGAGGGTAAGGCGACGGCCGAAAGAGTTCGCGAGGCTCTTTCCGACCAGCCGCATGATTCCACTGTCAGGACATTGCTGCGGGTGCTCGAAACCAAGGGTTATCTCACCCACGAGGTTCGCGGCAAGGTGTTTGTCTATCGTCCAGCGATCGGACGCCAGAAGGCCCAGAAGAAGGCCCTGCATAGTGTCCTGACACAGTTCTTCGGCGGATCAGCCGAGGATCTTGTCCTTCGGCTCATCGAAGACAAACAGATCACGCCAGAGCAGCTTGAGGATATTCGCCGCAAACCTGCCAAAGACGTTTCGCAAGAACCTTCTCAATTCGAATCCCAAGACAAGGAGCCCGTGTCACAATGAAGCCCATTCTGCTCGAAGGCATGAGTCAGATTCTCACGGAATCACGGGACATGCTGGTCGTGATTTTTCAAATCGCCCTGAAGGCGACAGCCTTGCTTGTCATGACTTACGCTGCCCACAGCTTGGCAGGCCGCCGGCGTGCCCTGTTTCGCTCCGTCTGCTGGAACACATGTCTTGTCGGGCTTCTGCTGGTTCCGGTTGCTTGCCTGACCTTTCCGCGACTGACCCTGCCGGTTCTACCGTCTCAAGATCGTGTTGCGGGACCATCTACACCCCAGACACGAGTCGAAACGGCAACAGATTTCGACCGAATTGACGTAAAAGATCAAGCGGCGGCCATTACGGAACCACGGTCGTCCATGCCTGACTTTGAAATCACGAAGTCATCCACGACTGGCCTCGAACCGGTTCAGTCGCTTGCTCCAATTCGCCACTGGCGTCATGATGCCACGGTCATCGGTCTTGGCCTATATCTGTCGATCACCACTCTGCTTTTACTGCGGCTGGGACTCTCATTGAGGGCGATCCAGCGTCTGCGTCGCGATTGCCAGCCTGTCCATGCATCTCTTTGGCTTGAAGGACTCAGCCGATCGGCTTCAAAGGTCGGAATCACTCGACCAGTGCGGTTGCTGATGTCAGATCAAATCTCGGTGCCCATTGTCATCGGCTGGCTCAACCCGGCGGTGATTCTGCCGCGATCTTTGACGGATACGACAACATCCGGGCTCGTCGATGCTGTTCTTCTGCATGAGCTGGCTCACATCCGGCGTGGTGATTTCGGCTGGAATCTGTTGCACCGGGTCGTTATGGTCCTTTATTGGCCACACCCACTGGTCTGGCCATTGGCCCGTATCATCAGTGCGGTCCGAGAACAGGCCTGCGACGACTTGTGCGTACACATGCTGGGTGGCCCCAACAGCTACCATGATTCACTCGTCGAAGTTGCCGCAGGGCTTCTCACCCGTCCTGAGCCTTCTTTGGGAATGGCCATGGCCCGCCCGACAGCCTTGGGGCAACGCATTGAATGGATCCATCGTACCCGAGGGGCAGCAGACTGCCTGCTCCGCTGGCCGTTGAGGCTTGCTATCGCCGGCACGATCATCTCGATGGCAGTCATGATCGGCTCGGTCGAGTTGGCCCGTGCATCGGCAGAGCCAGTTGAAATGGCCCAGGAGTCGAAAGAATCGGCGAAATTGGGCCTCAATGCGAAAACACCTGAGGCGATAGAAATTACGGTTCTGGCCAAGGACACCGGCAAGCCGCTCAAGGACGCTCGCATTGAGGCTTATATTGATCGCAAGATGGAACACTTGCGAACAGATGCCTCTGGAAAGGCCCGGATCGACCTGAATGGGCGAATGTTTCTGGATATGATGTCCATGGACCTGTGGGCCGATGGTTATGTGCAGCAGCGTCGTGCGTTTTCAGAAAAAGGCCAGGAAAAGCAGCCGATTCCAGCGGCTTTGACCATCGAGCTTTTGCCGGGCGAAGAGACGCTGGGCGGCAAGGTGGTGGACGAACAAGGCCAGCCAATTGCCGGAGCGAAGGTGGAAATCTGGGGGCATCTCGGCGAGAAGAAAGAGCCCCACGAGCTGGCCTATCATGTCGATGCCACAACGGACAATCAGGGCCAATGGCGATGCCGCAGCTTTCGGAAAATGAATTGGGCCCATCTGTACATATCGCATCCTGATTTTTTGGCAGATACCGACCAGACACCGCGTGTGCATGGTCGAATCAGTCCAGATCGCGAGCCTGCGGCCAGCGAACAGCCAATGCAAGCCCTTCGCGACTTCACTGACGTGCAGGTCATGAAAAAAGGCATTCGAGTGGAAGGCTGGGTCGCTGATACCGCAGGCAAGCCGGTCCATGGTGCCGAAATTGGCTGGATCGTGCTGGATCGCTCCGGACCGTTTCAGCCTGAGTCCTGGTTAGCACAGGCCGACTCCAACGGTCGTTTCGCTCTGCCTCATGCCCGGGCTGGTCAAATCGTGATACAGGTCAAAGCGCCGGGACACGCTCCGGAGCTGAAAATGGTAACAGTAAAACAGGGCCTCGAGCCGCTAAGAATCACGCTTGGCCGCCCTCAGAAACTGCTTGGCCGCGTAGTGGATACCAAAGGGGCACCGATTGCAGGCTGTGAAGTGAGGGTCGATTCCTGGCGTGGTTATGGTGGCCCTGTGTTCTATCTGAAGACCGATGCCGAGGGCCGGTTCCGGTGGGATGAATCGCCGGTGGGCGATGTGCGGATCAGTGTGATTCGTGAGGGCTTCGAGTCCATATTAAGGTTTCGGCTCAATCCCACAGGGGGCGAGACACCAATCACGCTCAAGCGGTCCCTGAACGTGTCAGGGCCGATTCTCGATGCCAGAACGGGCGATCCGATCAAAGCCAATGCTGAGATCGACTTCGGCACAATGGATCCTGCAACAGGGCAGATCATCTGGAAGGGTGGAACGAATTCCGAATATTCAGACCGCAGCATACGAGTGGCCGTCATAGAAGGCCAAATCATGGCAAGCCTCGACGCCGAAGCATCTCCCGATTATCGCCTGCGAATCAGGATCAAGGGCTACCATCCGCTGGAATCACGCGTTTTCCGCAGCGACGAAGGGCAGGTGGCCTATGACTTTCGGCTGATCAAGGATAACTCGCCCCAGGGTGTGATCGTATCCGGTGTCGTGCGACGGCCCGACGGCAAGCCGCTTGAAGCCGCCTCCGTGGCCGTGGCTTACGACTCAGCCAACCAAGCCAACCTGCCCGGCGTTCAAATCGTCGAAGGCAACATACGGCCAATCGAAAACCAAAGCGTTGTCAAAACCGATGCTGAAGGACGGTTCTCCCTGACTCGTGAGACCGACCCGGACGGCCTGCAATTCGCCCTGGTTGTGGCCCACCCCGATTTCTATGCACAAGTGCCAAGGAAGGAATTTGAAGCCAACTCGGTGATCGTCTCAAAGCCATGGGGCCGCATTGAGGGCATCGCCCAGCTTGGAAACCGCTTGGCCAGCAATGCCGACATCCACTGGCATAGCGATGATCACAAGCCGAACCCCGGTGAGATTCAAGTTCTGAATTCAGGCGACAGGAAGACAGACTCCGAAGGCCGGTTCGTGATTGACCGAGTCGTTCCCGGAGTGGTTCGAGTCAACCGCTTTGTGGAGGACAAGCTGAAACGTAGCCGGAGGTTCGCCACCACTATTATCAAGGTCAAGCCGGGTGAAACGAGCCGGGTCGAGATCGGTGGAAAGGGGCGGCCAGTGATTGCCCGTATTGATCTGCCAGAGGGATTTGATCCCAAAGCCGATTACGTGGCGAACTCTGGATTCTCAGTTCAGAGCGATCAGCCCCTCATTCCCTATCCGAAAGAGATCCTCGCGGGGCCGGCCGGAGCGAAAGTCGAATGGGCCAAACGCTGGAGGGATTCACCCGAGGGACTGGAATATCGGAG
>CAMCFM010000323.1 GCA_945874095.1 Candidatus Kuenenia stuttgartensis | reverse complement strand
GCCATAACCAACCCAAATTCAATGTATCGTGATATGAGCCAAAGACTTGAAGGTAGTTTTACGAACTCTGCACATATCAGCAGGATCGTGTGAACCACCACAAGCAAGACCTCCCATTCAGGCTTGATCGAGACTTCTGGAGTGGCCGTATCCGATGAGATCAGGTGGCGATTCGCCCAAAGTCCAAGGCCCAGAATCGAGCCAAATATCAGGCCAAAACTGGTCTCCATCATGTTCCACCAGTTGAAATAAGCGAAATAATCGCGGAACATGGAGAGAGCACCTTCCGTGAAAACCTCCGGATGCCAGGCATGAAACGCCTGTACGCACTGGCCGCCCGAGAAACCAAGCCCGCCTGCGATGTATCCAATAATCGCCATGCGTCCTGCGAGCTTATCTCGCCGAATCAGGCGAACGTAAAAAGTGAGTGCCACAAGGGCTGTGAGCATCCCACCCCAGATTTCCGGACGTGGCTTCAACGTGGCGTTATTCGGCTCGAAATACCAACTGTCTGAGAAATAGACCTTCGGAAGTATCTTGTTGGCGATATCAAA
The DNA here is from genome assembly GCA_945874095.1 of Candidatus Kuenenia stuttgartensis. Classification (GTDB taxonomy): domain Bacteria; phylum Planctomycetota; class Planctomycetia; order Isosphaerales; family Isosphaeraceae; genus QWQI01. The sequence goes on along the minus strand of CAMCFM010000323.1, from coordinate 5,141 downwards.
CGGCCGGTTTATCAGTTGGATTCCCAAAAGCATCAGCCCCACCAAGGCAACCATAAGTACAAGTATTTCAATAGGTTTATAGCGTTTTCCACCCAGCCCCATACCGAGAAAAATGGCGGAGAAACTGATCCAGATCCCACCTTTGATGAACAGCCCGATCATTCCCCAACGCAGCGCTTCCAGATTCCCAACAAGCTCTCTATCATGAGTCAGGCCAACGGTTTGGCCATATGTCATAGAGCCGCCAATACCAATCGCCACGGTCATCATGGCCGCGGCTCGAGCGGCGGAGAGTGCTGAAATTCCTGGTGCAAAGAGCAGAACAAGGGTCAAGGACGTAAGGCAGCCAGCGATCATCGCGCCGGATTCATGACCATACTGCCCCCGAATTCCCCAGCCCATCCCCGCGGCCATGGCCGTGAGTACCATGGCTTTGAGCCATCCAGTGCTGTTCGAAATACCCTGCTCGGCTTCGTGTTGCGTCATGATTTTGTGCCTTGGATTTGGTGTGATGATTTCCTGATCATAAATCATCACAATGGCTTTTCCAAATAAGATCTTTGGGCTCTTGTCAAAAATGACGCAACTCAGCCCCTTGCTGAACTGGCCGGAATCCAAGACAATAATGCACCAGCAAAGTTCATGCGTGAATTCTGCCTGAATCCATCCAATACCTTGCTCAAAAGCACCTTAAAACCTGATGCCAAACGTTCCGGCCGTAGAATTATCGACAAAAATTTCAGCCTATCAGGCCGCTTTGGTGGTATTGGAAAAAGATCCTGAAAAACGGGCCCTTCTGAATCAGCTTGCCCCCTCCGAATACACGAAAAACGGTTCGGCTGATCTATCCCGCCCCTCAGCCATCATGCAGCTTAAAAATTTGCATGAATCCGAGGCCACCCTGGATTTCAACAGGATCCACAAAACCTGGCGCAAAGCCTTATTAAGTAAGCAGATCACAGGTGTTCTACAACAGGTTCGAAACGGAAGCTCGACAAACGGAATGCTTGCCAGGATTGCCTCTGATTCTGCCAATTCGCTCTGGTCTGAACGGTTGGTGAGCCACCTCGCACCATCTGAATCGGCGTCATCAGTCGTGCGTCTGTTTGCAGGTTCGAGCCGAATGGACTGGCTTAGACGCATTGTCTGGTGCGGTCGATTGAAGCGGGCCATCGCACTGCCGGATCGCTCAACCGAAAATCGATCGCTGAAGCCGATCACTCAAAATCTTCCAAACGACTGGCCAGCTCTGGCCCAATCCACACTTCAGCAGTTTGAATCAACCTCAAATTCCAAGTCCCGTTCTGATGGACATTTAGGACTCGTAACCGTTGCGTCGCTGACTGGTGCTCTAGAGCCTCGACTCCGGCAATGGACCCTGCAGCACATTTCCATGGAACTCGGCCCTAAGCTGGCCTACTGGCTCAGGAATGGCAAGCCCCCCTGGCCTGAAAATCATCTGGCGATGGAAAACTGGATCGCCTCCACAGCTTATGAACTTTGGGAAAATCCACCGACTCTTGTGAATGATGTCGAACTCGATTCTGATTCTGATTCTGATTCTGATCTGATCTCGCTTCTACCTGATATACCCCAGATACCAACCAAGCCATTCGCTTCTGGAAAGCCTCCCCTACCTGATCTGCCTCCGGAGGTGTTCGAAGAGTCGATTGAAATCCTCTCGCTCGTCTCTGACGAATCGGCCTTGTTCGATCTCGATATGCCCGACTTTGACGACTTAGACTTGGAAAATGATGATTCGGATCCATCCTTCCGGCTCGGAGATTTAAACCTGTGACCGAAGAACTTGTCGAGTGGGATCCTCCATCAGAGATAGACTCCATATCACACACGGCGAAACCCTGGAGGGGTCAAGAGTTACCCCTGATTGACAGGCATTCCGAAATGATTCGGAAACGGCTTCGCAACCTCGCTTCAAGCCCTGCCCTGGCTGAGCTTTTGACCAGTTTTCAGAACGAGACCGGTCTATCGCTTGCCCATGAAGGCCCCATCGTCGCCGATCGGCCGTCAGGTTTGAAACGTGTTGGGATCACCATCCAATGGTTTTGCCCAACTCTTGGAACCCGTGTAGGTCTAGGGATCGAAACGCCTCTGGCCCATCGAGTGATTGATCGATCGCTAGGCCATCAACGCAGCGATGCTCAGAACCATTTACCGACTACACCCGTGGAATGGGGTTTCTGGACAGTTCTTGCTGCCAAACTGACCGACCTGTTGAATCAGTCCAACACCTTGCCACGGCTTGTTTTGGATCGAGTCGGCCCCGACTCGTTCGACACCACTGGCTTGGGGCCCTGCTCCACAATCGCTTGGGAACTGAACCATTTGGATCAACCTGTTGGAGTGATTCGGGCGTGGGTGCCTGCCACCCTGACTCATGATTTAGAAACAGGTTCTGCTCAATCAAATAAATTATCCGACCAGAATCAAAGCCGATTTCTCTCAGAATCTGAAAATCTAGTCGTTCTGGGCCGAGTTCAGGCAGGCATGATCCACCTGGCAGGCGGAGTTCAGCGATTGCGTCCCAAACTCGTTTTACCCTGGACAGATTCACCACTTGCAGGCTCTTTATCGACCCTGTCAGGTCCGGTGGTCTGCAGAATGGGTTCAGGCCCCAGCCGATGGTCGTTTGCAGCCAGCCTGGTTTCAGAACCTCAGGGCCAACAATTCGAAGTTCTTCAAAAGCCTAAATACTCCCCAACTCCCCTCACGAAAGGCTTTCCAATCATGAGCGCCGATGGCAATCCTGCCAGTTCAGATCTACCCATCACTTTGACTGTTGAACTTGGCCGGCTGAGCATGACTCTGTCGAAGCTCGCAGACCTTAAACCCGGCGACATCCTGGGACTGATGCGTAACGCAAGTGAACCAATTGACTTAACCAGCGGAGATCGGTTGGTGGCTCGTGCTGAACTGGTTCAAATGGATCAGGAATTGGGAATCCGGATTCTGCAAGTCTTGATCTGATGCGTTGATTTGAGCCCTAACGATCAGGCCGAAAAATAACTTCCGATTTTCAAACCCAACCATGGCTAGCGACAAGCTGGGGCTGTTGATGTCCTTCGGACATTGCTTTTAATAGATGCCTCCAAAGGAGCACAAAGATAATGCTTCCCGGATTTATGGATGTCCTTCGGACATGCCTATTAATAGATGTCTCCGCTGGACCCACATCACCCCAAAAACCGCATGTTCCTTAAAACCAAAGCCCGCCATGTCAGGGGACATGGCCTACATAGTTTAACTCCAGATTTCTGAGTGGGAGAGATAGTCGCCGATCAATCTTCGCGTGATGATCGGGCCACTTGCTTTGTGTCAATTTCTCGCAGGTGTGATGCCAAAACACGGTCCAGTCGGCCCATGGTCGCTGGAGTGGTGCCTTGATCGCGCCAAAGGACACGGCCATCACGGTCAAGCAGTACCATCGTTGGATAAACCTGCACACCAAGCGACTTACGCACTGGACAAGCATCCGCTCCGCCTTTGCCACCCATCAGCAAAGGGAAGTTCACTCCGTAACGGTCGGCCGCCATGGCCACCTTCTTTTGGCGATCAACCATCGCACCCTCTTCGTAAGCGATCCCGATGATTTGGACGTTGTCCGAAGCCAGTCGCCTCTGAAGTTCCACCAGGTGTGGCATGGCTTCATGACATGGCTTGCACCAGGTGCCCCAGAAAAATAGGAGTGTCAACTCCGAAGGCATTTGACTCAAACGCGTCGGGCGACCTTTGATGTCGGGTAGCTCGAAGTCTATGACTCTCTGATTGTTGGAGTCGAAGTCGCAAAATACGCCTGCAACCTTATCGTCGACTGCGGAACCGGCTGGCTTCTTCCAAAAGGCCAACCCGCCTGTCATTCTGTTGATCCATTCACTGGACTTCGAAGAATCTGCTCCAAATGCCGAGTCCTGAGTCTTTTCCGTCGCTTTAAGACGGTCAATTCGCTCTTGATCCGTTCGAGCCACATCAGGCTCGATCTGTGAAACCATGGTCGATTGACGGGCTGGCTCAAGTGTTTTCTGAATCTCGGCCCGCTTGGCGACTGGTCTTTCCAAACCTCTTCCAGATGAGACACTTGCATCGTTCATGGATGTTGATGCAGGAGCATAGTCGGGCACGTCGACTGGCGACTTCAACCCTTCGATCGAGCGATTGGCCCGACTGATTGTCCGATCCGTCCGAGCCAGTTCATCCATCGGGCGTTGAGCTTGCTCCCATGTCGAACTTCGGGCTGGAGTTTCGTAATCGTTTCCATCACGACCAGCGAGTTGACTTTCCCTCTGGGCTCTTCTGATGCGGTTGACCTCGTCAATCTGCTCGACACGCATATTTCCAGCCGAGGGTGCGTCTGTATAAAGATTGTCGGTTCTGGGCCTTGTGTTTGCGACGGCTCGCCGGGGTGGCCGACGTTCTACAGTCACCTCCTCTGCATCCAGAATCTCTTCAGCAGAAGGGACATCCGTAACAGGCGCCAGATCATCGGGCAAACTTCTCAGCCCGTCGGCTGTTTCAGCAATCGCGCGGCTGCTGCGTTTGGCAATCCGGCGATCAGCCACTTCCGACTGAGCTGGCTCTTCGAACTCCTCATAAACAAACGGCTTGCGTTCAATGGCCGGGGGTAGAGGATTTTGATCGTCATCGCCCGAGTACTGAACGGTTCTCACCTGAGTGTCCGCCTTGGGAGCAACCGCTGGACGATCCGCTGCTCTCCATGCCTCGTTCTTTTTAGGCTTCGGAGCCGGAGTTTCTACAGTACGAGTCTCCGAGGATTGTGGGTCGGATTCGTTGGAAACTCTCTGGATACCTCGATCTTTGCGTGATGGGCTGACTTTGGCGGTGTTGTCAGCGGCCTCATCTTCAACAAAAACCCACTTGCCCTTCGGTGGAGCGGGTTGGTCGGACTTCGCTTCCGTTTTAGCGGTCGTCATTTTCGGGCGGGCGGCAGGCTTCTGCTCTGCAAGGTCTGTGTCGGGCTGATCGTTGGAATTCGGCTCGAGCAGAACGCGGGCCTGAGTTTCGCCGGAGAGGAATCGGGCACGGGAGATACGTGACTCTCCGCCCAGATCCAGAGTGGCTATCAGAGTATAGGGTGTGGAGGCCCGAAGTCCTCTGACTGTAAA
>CAMCFM010000322.1 GCA_945874095.1 Candidatus Kuenenia stuttgartensis | reverse complement strand
AATGACGGCGTCGATTACGTGAATCACGCCATTCTTGCATTCGATGTCGGTCTTGACGACCTTGGCCTTGTTGACCAGAACTCCGCCGTCAACAACGCTGACTGCGATTTCAGATCCTTGAACGGATTTGACTTTCTTGCCGTCCAATTTCACGACGTCAGCAGCCATGGCTTTGGCTGGGATCACGTGGTAGGTCAAAACTGCGATCAATTTGGCTTTATTTTCTGGCTTCAGAAGGCTTTCCACGGTGCCTTCTGGCAACTTGGCAAATGCTTCGTCAGTTGGGGCAAGAACTGTGAAAGGGCCGTCGCCCTTGAGTGTGTCCACAAGGCCAGCCGCTTGTACGGCTGCAACTAGGGTTTTGAACGAACCGGCTGCTACTGCGGTGTCAACAATGTCTTTTTCAGCAGCAAAAGTCGTGGTCGAAACAAGGCTCATCATCAAGGCTGCAAGGAAGTAACGCATCGAATGTGAAGCTCCGTTGGTAGTATCTCATGTCTGTTCGAAAGAAATTTTCGTTCACCAGACATATTAAATTTAGACAAAGCACTGAGATCGTCCATGGGTGATCGGATTGAACGAATTTTTATCGGTCTAAAAGTTTCGATTCGTTCACTTGAGAGGTTTAAGGCTCATCAGTCCGAAAGCATGGGTGAAGTGATCGGGTTCAAGATCTCCGTCGTAAAGTACGGGCCTGACTCCATAAAATGGGCTGGTCCAACAGAATGAAAGCTGTGGTGTGATTATGAGAAGCCAAAGTAGTTTGCGAAGCTTGAGTGGTGTGCGCTGAGTCCATGCCCAAAGGCCTTCACCAAAGATGCAAAATACGAATGGCGTGATGGAGAGCAGAGTTCTGCCATGCGTTGGGTAAAGTTTTACGAGAGAGACTGTCATGAGGATTGCGAAACAAATCAGAGTGAGTCGGAATAAATCTCGGTCTCTGCGAATCAGGCAGATGACACCGTTTCCAAGAGCGAATACAATCAGGAATGCCCATCCCAGCATGATTGGAGTGCTTCTGATGTTTGTAAGAAGGTGAAGCGGGTTGATGAGATTATCCAATAAGAGAGCCAAATTCTGAAGCGGGTGGTTCCATTTCAGGAATGCGAAGTCCCAGAATACCCAGAGCCCTGATTGTGGCGAGACTTGCCGTTTTTCGATTACGTAAGTGATGATGAACATGAGCCCCCAAATGAATGTCATTATCCATAAAGGCTTGATTTTCTGAAGGTTATGCCTGAATGTGATCCCAAGACAGATAATCAGTCCCACAATATTAAACACACTAGCGATCGAGAACCAGGGAGAGATTGCAAGCGCCATGATTTCCCACGACACCCATTTCACCGATGAATCATGGCGTATTTTCATGAATATTCGTAGTACTAGAACTGAACAGAGCAAGTCCATTGCATAAGGCTTCATTTCCTGGCAGTAATAAATCAGGTCGGAATTGAAGGCGAAAAGGGCTGCGCTGATATATCCGGAACTGGTGGGTAGATGATCTTTGCAGAATTTTGTAAACAGGATGAATCCCAGTGTTCCGCACAGGAATGGGATGAATCTTAATGCATTTTCATTTTGACCGAAGATCTGGTAAGTGAATCTTAATACGATCAGAAATCCTGGAGGCACCACCTGCTCGTGTTTTAATTGAGTCATCACATCAAACGCTGGCTGATCGAATACGTTGCCGTAGAGGCTTGATTCATCGAGCCAGAACGCTCGACTCATTGCATAGCCAAGCGTCCTGATCATAACGCCTGCAGCGATCAGTATCTGCCAACGATTGCGTTTCGCCAATTGACTGATCGCAACGAAATCGCTGTAAGTGATCGAAGGGTTCAGGTTTCGTCGTTTTGATGAGCCGGAATGGGGCATGATGATGGCTTCTCAAAGCCTTTTTTTGGGATTCACAGGATCAGAATATGTGCAGTTCAGTCGCGATTTCGACACCATTTTTCCAGATTCGCGGCAATCTGTTTGTCGAATCAGCGACTGAAGGTTAACATAAAAGGCCTGCAAAAGCGTCAAGAAAATTACGCTTCCCACCGCATCTTCTTCGTCTCAAACCACTCCAACTGGATCTGAGAAAAATGCTGAAAGTCACCTGGTACGGCCATGCTGCGTTCAAACTGGAATCGACTGAGCTTTCTCTGATTCTTGACCCCTATCAATATCCGGCGGCTGGTGGATATCTGCCGATCAACGATTCCGCCGATGCCGTGCTCATCAGCCATATCAACGACCGATATCACAGTCATACAGGTCAAATTACTCCCGGTTTTGAGCTGCTTAAAGCTCACGAATTTACTCCCGAGGGCGTGACTTTTCGAGGTGTTCATTTTCAGGCCATGCCCGTCTATGAAACGCCTGAAAAACTGGTGGGTGATGAAGTCACAGTGATTTATTTCAATCTGGGTGGCTTGAAAGTTGTGTTTTTAAGCGACCTCGGACATGCCTTGACCCCAGAGGAGCGTGCTCCAATCCAGAATCCAGACCTGCTTTTGGCATCGACTGGTGGGAAGCCGACAATTGCACTCGACGAACTGGAAATCCTGATCGACCAACTTCATCCGCGATGGGTCATTCCGATGCATTATAAAACGGATAAGATCAATTTGAATATCCTGCCGAACGAGGTTTTTCTCGAACAGACCAGGTCGAAATATGCATCACAAATTGTCAACAGCCCAACCATCGTACTGGATCAAAGCCAACGGCCAGCCCAGACAGAAGTGATTGTTCTTCAATATTCGCGATAATTCCATCGAATATAAAAATTAAAAATCGCGGAGATTGCATTTTGGTTTGCAATCGCCGCGATTATATTTTTCAAGCCGTCAAATTCATTTGACGCCTGATGGAAGTTCTTTGACTTCAATCTTGCGGATCTTCACCACGCTGCCTGGGTCGTGCTGCTGGAAGCCGAAGTGGCCGTCTCTCCAGGCTGGGTTGAAGTCTTGATATTCGTACAGCAGGACGCCGTTGACACGCACTTTAATGCGGGTGATTTGCTTGCCGCGATACATTACATCCTGAACTTCCACTTCTTCTGTGTAGAATTCGTCAGGCTGGTGAGCGGCTTTGGCCAGGTGCACCATGGTGTAAAGCGAGCCAGTCTTGATCGGGTCGCCGTGCGTGGCGTTGATCTGGACTTCGTAGCCCTTTGAGAAATCGCCATTAGGGTCGGCTGGAGTACGGAAGTACATGCCGGAATTGCCCTTGTCGTTGATCGAAATCTCGGCGCGGAATATAAAATTCTTATAGCTCTTTGGGCTGTAAAGCATCGAAGCCTGGCCGGTGCCGACGATGGCTCCGTCTTTGACTTCCCACTTGGTTTTGCCAACGTTGGCTGGCCGGGACTTCATTTCCCAACCTGAGAGCGTTTTGCCATCGAACAGTGATACAAAGCCGTCTTCAGCTCGTGCTGAGCCTGCAACCATCGTGGTGGCCAGAAGGGCCAGTATCCAAATGCGTCGAATCATGGAAAATCCCTTTCGGAATCGTGTAAAATCGTAGAGGATAGTGGGCGGGCAGGGGCGTTTCGCATGAGTGACGCGTGGCCTACTGTCGCCTTTTTGGGGAGAATCCGTATGATACGTGATTCGTCACCACAACGCCAGAACCAATCGGCTTGGTAAAAGGAACTTCAGAAAATTGGTGGATGATTTCTCCCAGATTCTGGCCGAACAACTGAGCCACGCCCAGCCTCATTCTGGCCCAAACGTGGCCCGGCTGATCTACGTGCATTCCAAATTGGTCCGACGACAGTTACGATCAAATTCATCTGCCAGAAAATCAGTTACAGAATCAACTTGGCTAATCATAGGGCTGGCGTATCTCCATCCGGAACGGCTGATGGAATCCGCCGGTATGGGGCCGGAAACCGGTCTCGAACGGTCGAGACTGATGCGTACTTTCCAAAATGATGAGGCTCGAAACTGCTGGTCTCTGGTACACGCAAATCGCTCGATGGTCGCCGTGGAATCTGCCAGCATTCGTATGGGTTATGACGTGGAATGGATTCTGGAAGGACTTGACCGCGAGAAAATTGCAGAGATTCTGGCGATCCCCGACGACCACAAAATTCTTGGCTTCCTTGCCATCAATCGGCCTGACAAGTCAAGATCGGACCAAGATTTCCCCAGCCTTGCTGGAATCGATTACAACGGATTTGGTGGAAATTGGCCGATTGTTCAACAGGACTCTGGCCCACAGCCCAGTTGATGGTTAATATGAATACCCAAAGTAGGAATCAGCCTATGACTGACCCATGGTAAGCCAGTCATCTGCTTTCCTGCCACTCACCGAAACTCAAAACACGCCTGTTGATTCTGAAGAAAGTTGGAGAACGCCCATGTTTGCAGCAAGGAATTTCGTCATGCGGGGCATCGTTCCGCTGGCCATCCTGACAAGTTTGTCGGTGGCTGGCCTGGCTCAGGTTGCGACCAAGAATTCGGCTGTTGAATCCGCCCCTCGGCCTGACAAAGGCTGGCAGGATCGTCACAAGAAGTTTTTGGAGAACATCAAGAAAGGCGACGCGGAATTGCTGTTTATTGGCGATTCCATTACACAAGGCTGGGAAGGCTCTGGCAAGGGCGTTTGGTCTGAAGAGTTTGAGTCGAAAAAAGCCGTGAATCTGGGAATTGGAGGGGACCGGACGCAGCACGTTCTGTGGCGTTTGGAGAATGGCGAAATCGACGGTATCAAGCCAAAAGCCGCCGTGGTGATGATTGGTACGAACAATCTGGGTGCCAACACCAACGAAGAGATCATCGCCGGTATCACCGCGATTGTGAAGAAGTTGAACGACAAATTGCCCAAGACGAAGGTTTTGCTGCTGGGTATTTTCCCACGTGGCGAAAAGGCCGACAATCCATTACGGTCGCGGATCAAGGCCATCAACATGGAAATTGCCAAGCTCGATAATGATAAAACCGTGTTCTACAAGAACATTGGCGGACAATTTCTGGCAGAAGACGGAAGCCTTCCCAAAGGGATTATGCCGGACTTTCTGCACCTTTCCAGCGAAGCATACGGCTTCTGGGCAGATGCAATCGAAGGTGATCTGGAAGATTTGATGTCAGGCAAATGATCTGATTCCATTTGAAAATTCGAATTTCAGTCATGCGGGCCTTTGAATTAAGGCCCGTATTTTTTGGTTTTAAAGATGTTATGTAATGGTGAGGGCACCGTGATGTTTGAATCTAGCCGCCGGGCGCTAGCCCCCGGTTCGCTCATACAGAAAAACATTGTGTTTGAATCTAGCCCCCGGTTCGCGCTGAATAAGAAACCGGGGCTATCGCCAAGCCCGGCTAGAAAATCCAAATCCCCGATCCGCAGAAGATACAAATCAGGCATGTATCAACCTAGCCGCCGGGCGCTAGCCCCCGGTTCGCTCATCGAGAAAAACATCGGGGTTCAACCTAGCCCCCGGTTCGCGCTAAATAAGAAACCGGGGCTATCGCCAAGCCCGGCTAGGAAATCCAAATCCCCGATCCGCAGAAGATAAAAAATCGGGATGTATCAACCTAGCCGCCGGGCGCTAGCCCTCGTTCTTACGCATAAGTTATAAAGTCGCAATTTATCGATAGATCAATGGGTTTGGTTTGAGGGCCGAAGGCTCGTTCCATACCAGCCTTGGGCAACGCCCAAGGACGGCGTAAACCTTGACAAAATCATGTTTTATCATCCCTCCCGTCTCCGC
>CAMCFM010000321.1 GCA_945874095.1 Candidatus Kuenenia stuttgartensis | reverse complement strand
GCTTTAAAACAAGCGTCGGAAGCATGGACCAAGCGAGTGAAGGCGTATGGGCCAGAACGGATGAAATGGCATTATCGGCGAAGTTTGGTGAAGCCATTGACGGACCCCAAAGCACCACCAATGGGGCGATAAAAATCGCGATTATGAGTGAGCCTGCCCCTGACAATTCGGAAATGACTTCGGTTAGGTCGACCGAAGGGGAAGTGAAAGAGCTGATGGGGCTTTTTGACGCGCCTGCATTTGCGCGTCGTGGCCGCGACATGGAATGGTCTTTGAATCGCACTTTGACCACCTGTAAAAATCAGCGTCTGGAAATGCTTGATATGGTCCATTGCAGGCTAAGAATGTGGGCCAATGGAGTAACCGGGCCTGACGACTGGCAACTTGCATTTACGCAGCCAATTGAATTTCTCTGGACCGTTTCGGAAGCGCCTGACCCCATTTGGAAAGCAAAAGTTCAGCCCTCTCGAAAAGTGGCTATTTCTTTGGCAAAAAGCCTGACTCAAAGTGTGGACCGATTCAATCAAAGGTGGTCGAAATGGTTGAGTCAATTGCAGTTGGATACACTCAACAAACAGATTGACCATTATAACAAGTATTATTTATTGGAGAAAGAATGTATCGTCGGCTCATCACGTTTAGCTGCAAGGCTTTATAAACCAACCCCGAGAGTGGATGAGGAATGGCTGTTAACCCAGTTTCCGGTGTTGGTGGTACCTGAGATGATTGTATTTTAAAGATTCTTTCAAAGTTTTATTATGACGAAAAAAGTTTGCGATTCTTCGGGTCAAATGTTTGCAGGCGATCGTTCAGTTTCAAGCCAATTCCATTTTTATTGAGGGAATTTGGGATCGCAAGGGGAGACGTCTGCAACGGGATCGATTTCATTTGAACGGAGCGTGATGATGGGATTGTCATTTTACCCATACGTATTGTCGGTAGTAATTTAAAATTCTCACGAGGCAAACCGGATGCCACCAAAGCCCTGATATTGACCTGATATACGCCAGGTTTTACTGCCGATGATGGCTGAAGGCTCCATTGGCCCGTCGAGTTGGCCACCGCTGAGGCGACTGGTCTTGAATTCTCAGGCTTACTAGATGCCGATGCGAGATACAATCGGACCTCCGCACCAGGCGCTGATATTCCTGACCATGTGGCTTGTGTATCGGTTGTGATCAGATTCTTGCGATTCCAGCTACCATTTTGAACAGTGACCGATTGAGCTTCAAGTATCGAAGGATTCACTGGCTGATCGCCTGTCTGAAACGCTGGTAAGGCATTAAAATAAAACCATGTGTTTACGCCTCCACCGCCTGAATGCGAAATACCGGCGCTGTTCAACTGAATATATCGAGCTGTTCCGATCACTGGAACCTGACCTAAAAGGTTGTAAAGTCCACCGTTTACAGGATTCACGCTTAATGGGGTGCGCTGATAATACACATCGGCTTCATTAATATTGGTAGGGACACGCACCAAAGGGTCGCGCGCGTTGCCTTTATACCACGATATTATTCGTTTGGTGAACCAGCCGGCGAGTCCCCCACTAACACTTTCAGCATTATTCGGGGCATCCGGATTAGCAGCATGTGGGTCTAATAATGTCATCCGTTGGTAGCCTGTATTAAAGTTGGCTGTAGGATGTTTTTGGAGCCATAAAGCTGCTTGAGAGACGACAACAGAGCCTTCACTGTGTCCGATATAATCGAGGTCGATGGAAGTATCGGCGGGAAGGTTTTCAGCGGTCAACTGAATTTTTCGGGCCAGTCGAGGGCCTTGTTTTCCAGCAGCACCGGGGGTATAGCTATCACCGGCCCAGTTGAATGGAATCACGGCATCGTAGCCATAATCCTGCATCTTCCAGCCAATTTTTGCTTCCCACTGAGGGATATTATTCTGAGAGCCCTGAATCCCACCGTGGCTGATCACACCAATTGTGTATTTACGAAACATGGCAGAATTATCGGAAACCAGTGTTTCTTGCAATAATCCACTGGCACGCCCGACAACAATCACGTAGGGTCTTGAAGGATCAGGACGCATGGCCACTCCAAGGTCGGTGCTGACCAGATGAGAGCCTGCTGATAGATCCGAACTGGCGGTGGTGGACTTCGAACCGATCCATTTATCGGAGGAATCGAAGTTGGGATCCGTAGAGCGATAAAAATCGAAGTTGAGGGAACTGGTCAGGCTAGACTCTTCCATGAGGCTGTAGGAGACTTGCAACTGTCCGCCAGTGATGGGCGTAAGCTTCTGTACAGAAAGGATATTGGAAGCCATAAGCTGACGCGTTTCAAGACATTCCAGAGAATTATGATGAAGCGAATTTAAATGAGCGGAACGACTGGCTCTTTTCCTTTTATGACCATTTTGAGAGTGAGCCATGTCGTTAATCAATCCTTCGAAGCGTGCAGTGATATTCAATCGACTTGGTGTTCGGTCATCCTTAACCGAAGAACGACATCAACATAGTCATCGGATCAGAGACTGACCGGACTCATCTGGTTTGTAGGGGCTGCAATTGTTTGTCATAGTCTTGAATAGATTGTATCGATTACCCTGAACAGCCAAAATATCGCGATATTCCCTAAAATACTGAATAGTATCGACCTGGTGGGCTGTCTGACATGTGAAGCATTCATGAATATTGGCCTATTTTATGAACACAAGAGGTATTACCGTTGGATCGGCCGACCGTTTTTGATATGTATAAGGGAATATCCAGCATTCCTGATTTGCAAGCGAAGTGACACTCACCGAGGAGATTTTTGACATGAATCGTGAAAAGACAACGGCACGACCGTTTTTGATGGTAGCGGGAGGCTTGTTTTTAAGTACTGTTGCGCTTGCAACGGCATTAATCAATCAGCCGAGGATGGGCCGTCAACCGGACGGTGGATTTGTGGTCAGTACCGGTCAGAGGATCGAGGCCGATGCGAAAGCGTTTAGCGGTCGGCCAAGCGATCTGGCTGTTCACCCGAGTGGCAAGTTTTATGCGGTGATGGGTCGGAATCGTGTCTTTTTGGGCGATGCAGGGCAAGTCTACGAATCAGCTGGGATCAGCCTTGGCTCAAATGCAGGTTATCACGGGCTGATTTGGTCGACTGATGGAAAAACCTTGTATGCGAGCACTCAGAAGGGTCATGTGCAGTCATTTCAACTGAGCGAGGACCAGAAATCGCTGGTGGCCGCAAAGCTGATTAAAATTGTGGGAGACGATGTCAAGGCGAATCCTGTGCCGGGCGGGATGGCTGTGTCGAAGGATGGGAAGCGGCTTTTTGTGGTGTCCGCCAATCGCAATTCGGTGGTTGAAATCGATCTCTCTGCGGACATGCCCAAGATTGTTCGCGAAATGGCCGTAGAGAATGTTCCATTTGATGTGAAGCTGACGGCCGATGAATTGCATTTGGTGGTGTCCAACTGGGGCGGACCTCTGGCCAAGCCTGGAGACCGTCTGGGCAAGAGCGACAAGCAGGATTTGGTGGTGACTGACCGCCAATCGGTGGCCAATGGATCGGTGAGTCTGGTGGACTTGAAAACAGGCAAAGCCGAGCATATCACTGTTGGGATCCACCCGACGGCTGTTTTGGTGAACGGTGATAAAGCCTATATTGCAAATGCAATGAGCGACTCTGTGAGCGAGCTGGATTTATCCAAGAAATCAGTCACACGCAGCTTTGGATTGAAATATAAGGGCGAGCGGCTTCTGGGCGGGATGCCGAACGCTTTGGCGATGCATCAAGACACGCTTTATGTGGCGGATGGTGGTGATAATGCGATTGCTGAGATTGACTTGAAATCAGGCGAATTGAAAGGCTTTCGCCCGGTCGGATATTTCCCGGTTGCCGTGGGCATTTCAAACGATGCCAAGAGCGCATTTGTACTGAACTCAAAGGGGAATGGCTCTGTGGCCCGGACCACTCTGGGGCGTGCGGGAAATGCACACGACTTTCAGGGCACGGTGAGTGTTCTCGATTTAAATCGCCCTCTGGGAGTGGAGACGGAGAAGGTTGCTGAAAATAATCGCTGGAACATATCGGCTAGAAAGCCTGCTCTGAAGGTGTATAACGGGGGTATTGAGCATGTGATTTATATTATTAAAGAGAATCGCACATACGACGAGGTTTTTGGTGATCTGCCGCAGGGCAATGGTGATCCGAAGCTGGCGAGCCTTGGTGCGAAGGTGATGCCGAATCACCAGAAGCTGGCGACCGAATTTACATTATTCGATAATGGATATGTTTCCGGTACGAATTCAGCCGACGGGCACGCCTGGAGCACTCAGGCGATGGCGACGGAATATCTCGAGCATTTTTATGTCGGATATTCACGCACATATCCTGACGATGGAATTGACGCCATGGCAATTTCATCAGGCGGGGCCATTTGGGATAACGTGCTGGATCATAACAAAACCGTTCGCGTTTATGGCGAATTTTGTGATGATGACAAGAACCACGTTTCGCCAGCCCCCAAGGACTGGTTTGAAGTGTGGGAAGATCGCCAGAATAAAACCGGCAAGTTTCAATTTCATGCCATCACTTCCATCCCTCGATTGAAACCATTTACGCACCCGAATTATATGTATTGGCCGCTCTGGCAGAGCGATCAGGACAGGGCCGATAAATTCATTGCCGAATACGATCAGATGAGCAAGGAGAAGAAGGTTCCGAACCTGATGATATTAAGTTTGCCGAGCGATCACGCTGAGGGTGCAAATCCGAAATATCCGACCCCAAGGGCGATGATGGCGGACAACGATCTGGCGCTTGGGCGGATTGTTGAGGCGGTGAGCAAGAGCCCTGAGTGGGCCAAGACTTGCATTATGGTGATTGAGGACGATGCCCAGTCGGGCCCTGACCATGTGGACGGGCACCGGACCGTGTTTATGGCGATCAGCCCTTATACACGCAGGGGTTATGTCGATTCCACGTTTCAGACGACGACCAGCATGATTCGCTCGATGGAATTGATGCTGGGGCTGCCTCCGATGAACCGGTTTGATGCGATGGCTTATCCAATGGAGGCTTGTTTTACCGATCAAGCCGATTTGCGGCCATATTCGAAGGTCATGAACAACATCGATTTAGCCGAACGCAATCCGGGTTCAGCCGGCAAGAAAATGACGGCTCTCGATAAATACTGGATGGATAAGACTTTGGAGCTGGACTGGAGCCACCTCGATGCCGCTGATCCATACTGGCTGAACCGGATCAACTGGTACACGATGCATGGTGATACGATGCCTTATCCGGGCCGTGAAGGCGATGCGCCGGGGCAGTTTGAAGAGGATGAGGAAGAAGAGGAAGAGGAACGTCGGCGGATGTTGAGTGACGACGACGAGTGAGTCAGTGAAAATGAGTGTCCGCGGTTTTGGTCGTTCGAGAGGTCGTTTCGAAAGAAGAAGCGAATCCAGCGACCAAATCCAGGGCTTTCAAGCGAAAGCGATTCGGGTTGACAGTTTAGGCAACTTCGGGTGAAATTCGCTGATTGAAAGGGCTCTCGCTGACTGAAAATGCGCTGTGATCATGGATTTTGATCGGCGATTTGAGGGCCTCTCACTCAAGACAGACTTCTGAAGTTCGAGCTCGTGCGAGGGAACGCCGTGGTCGAGACATCGATTCATCCACGCCAATCTGATCCGTCAAATGCGACTGCCAACCGGTCACGCACCAGCCATAATCCGCCCCTTCACCAGACTTATCAGCCTGTTTCTGAAGCAGAGCCAAGTCTGAAGTGGTA
>CAMCFM010000320.1 GCA_945874095.1 Candidatus Kuenenia stuttgartensis | reverse complement strand
ACGTCGATTTATCCGGTCATTCGTCAGTTGAAAATCATGTGTTTTATAGTGTATGAAACGCAATCGATGATTCATTGTACAGACATTCCACATGGATTTGCGAAAGGTGGGCTTCACCCCACCCTACAGGAACTACCCCATTTATAAGGCTTGAGGGGGCACTAGGTTCAAACCCGGTTGGTTTTTTAAATCGCCGAAACCGGGGGCTAGCGCCCTGCGGCTAGGTTCAGACCCGGAAACGGGGGCTAACGCCTTTAGGATGTGATTTACGGCCTGTTCCTCACTCCTGATCGTCATCCTCCAGATCCGTCTCGTCATCATCCTCGTCATCTTCATCGCCGTCCACTTCAGCGACATAGTCTGGATTATTGGCGTTGGCCTCTTGTTTGAGGAGCCAGTTGCGCTTCGTTTTCGGCTTCCTGTCGTCGGTGATCGGAGGAATCCCGAACTCGTCCAGCTTCACCCTCAATGCCTTTGACAGCTCATCCAGTTCCTCGACATTCAAAGCCTCGGCACGGATGTCGAACGGGAGGTCGAGCTGCTCGAGAATTTCGTCCACCACAGGCTTGGTCCAGGCATCGGCATGGTGATACATGGCGTGCAGAACCACCCTTAAGTTCTTCCGGCGATGCAGAAAGACCTGTCTCACAACGTGGGCGAACCACGGGAGATCGTCGATCTTGCGGCGTTTCTCCACGCTCGGCATGATCCTCACAATGGCGCTGTCCACTTTCGGCCTCGGCCAGAAAACGGTGGGCGGCAATCGCCTGAGGATTTCAACATCCGCCAGTGCATTGACCAGCACAGAGATCGACCCATAGGCAGAGCCGGTCGGTTCGGCAATCAGCCGCTCGGCCATCTCCCATTGGATCATGATCACCATCAAGGCTGGCCTTAACTCGTCGTCCAGAAGGAGGTTGCTGACCAACGGGGTGGCGATGGAATACGGCAGGTTGGCCACCAGTTTGATGCGCCGGCCGGGCCTCACTTTCAGAGACGATCGCAGGGCATCCAGCACTTCGTTGGCAATATTGTTCTTGTTTCTGAGAGCATCCTGACGCAGCAGCAAAACGTTCGGCCTGGGGCCAATGGTTTCGGCGGTCAGTCGGCCCATGGCTGGATCAATCTCCACAGCCACCACGGCAGCGGCCTGATCGGCCATCCGTTCTGTCAAAGCGCCTGTGCCTGTACCGACTTCCAGAACAATATCGTTAGGCGTCAGGCCGGCTTCCCTGAGAATGACTTCGTGCAGGTTGAGGTCGATCAGGAAGTTCTGGCCCAGTTGCTTGCGAGGCGAAATCCCGTGCTTTTCAAACAGGCCCCTAAGGTGCGAAAGTGTCTGTCTGGCAGCCGACTGGGCTTGCTCCGGAGTGCTTGGAGTCGTGGTTTCGTCGCCGTTTACCAAATCATCTGCTTCGTCGGTCATCGTCTGTCCAAGTCGTTTCTTCAGGAGATTTTCGCTCTATTGGATTGATTCTACACGACTTTAGCTCTCGGGGCGAGTGCAGGAACCGTCTGATAGGCTGGATTCGCTCACGAAATCAGACACTGACAGCCATTTCCGAACCCCGTCGCAGCGCTTTCACCTGCTTCTTGATCCGGGCCACTTCGCTCCGGCTCCGCCCCTTCATCATCCGCTCAATCCGGTCTTGAAGCCGACCTTCAAGCTCGACCGGCTGATCCACAACCTTGTTTTGCACAGCAGTCGCAACTTCTTTTGATTCATCAGGTTGCGTCTTGTTTATTTCAGAAACGTTTTGAGCCATCATCGCGGCCAGCCCCTCAAAAGCCTCCTCAAGCTCATGGTTCATCAATTCATTTTCATCGGTCTGGGCGTCGCTCATCATGGTGTAGGTAGCAGATTCATCACGAGACTGGAGTTCCAGGCGGCGGGCTTCGCGTTCTTCAGCCTTTGTGGCACGATACTCGAGCAGGTTGCGATGCCGCTTGAGGCCGTCCAATCGGCGACTGAGCTTGTCAGCCCGGTTCTGGGCGGTGATTTGATAGCGCAGAGCCAGCCGGGCATCGTTGGCGAGTTTCAAGTCGCCCAGGCCGGTGCCCATGGACATGGCTACGAATTGTTTGCGCTGGGTTGCGTATTCCATTTCAAGATCCCGCTTTAGCAACTTCCAGAAAGCGTGTTCTTTTGTGGCCCTTTGCTTCAGCTCTTTATGACAGGTGGCAGGATTGGCAGCACTTAAGAAATGCTCGTCAATAAAATCGGTATCGCCGACGACCAGAATGGTATTTGAGAATTGGGCCCATTGAAGCACGGTTTGGGTGGGTTTAGGTTCCATTTTCAGGAATCGGCTGAAGAGCCAGAGCCCATCCTGGCTGAGCTCATGAATTTTCGAGCTTGAGCCAACCATCAGGGCCATGGTTCTGGCCTGGGTGAGGCTGACCCGCTGGATCTTCGAATCCAGGGCTCCGAGAATTTCCGACCAGAGTTGTTCAAAAAGGGCAGCTCCACGATAGGTCTGGCCGAGCAGGTCGCGGCGAAATTGAGGGTGTGAGTGCCAGAGTTTTTCGTCGATTTCAAATTGGTCGAGCATTTTGCGATCGAAAATCATCCCGGCCTGGTTGGATTCTGCCTCGATGCGGAGATCCATCAGACGATCCGTTTCCAACATTTTCCAGCGAGCCAGGGCCAGTTCAGAAATACAATCGCGTTCATCGGCCGATTGGGGCTGATGGGTTCGGATCAGTTCCTGACGAAGCCGGTCGACCTGATAAATCTTATCCTCGGGAACATGAACAGAGCTACTGAGACCATGACGAAGCGCGTTCATCGGGGATTTGTGAGGCGATTCTGAACTGGTCTGGATCATAGGAAGCTCCAAATACGGGGAGGCGATTGCTTTTACGGGGGAAATCCTAAACGTAATATCCATGATGGTGGGGTGGATTGAGTGGGAGATCATTTCACCAATTGAAAAAACAATCGACAGGAGGGTTAATATCAGGAAAGTTTAAAGCGGACAAGCCCCTGAGGGAGCTAAAGCGCGCCATGTCAGGGGAGATGTTGCCAGCAAGGCACGCATTAGAGATTCAACTGGCACATACTAAACCCCAATCACGCTCAGAAGTGGATTTCTGTAGGCCCGGTCCCCTGACCGGGCGGTTTTCGCTCTTTCAGTCAATACGCATGTAACATGTTATACCAAATCGATTTGCATCGTTCTAAAAAACAAGGCCAAAGCCCGCCATGTCAGGGGACATGGCCTACATAACACGTTCTTTCTTAAAGGATTATGAATCACTGTTGGGCTCTGCCTCAAATCTCAGACTCAAACTCCAGATTTCAGAATGAGAGGGGTATAAGTGATTGGGCTCCAGAGGAGACAGCTATTACCAGGCATCTCCTCTGGACATCCATAAACCCTGAGCCAGTGATCTTTTGGGCTCCAGAGGAGACATTTATTAATCGCCTGTTTATTCAACACGCTCGAGCACTTTGGTTGACTCCACATGCCCTTCCAGCTCTCCCTTGCGAAACCAGGTCGGCTTCATCTTGCCGGGGCTGAAGAGGTGCTCGGCCTGATCCGTATAATGCGGAGATGTCGGGTCGTCACTTTGTCCGTAAGGTGTCACGCTCCAGCTTTGTACGGCCCCGGGCTTGAACTGAACAATCTGCACCCAGTTCTGGCCAGCCCTTCCCGTATAGGTTTTGCCTTCATTGTTGCTGGAAATGGCTCGCAAAGTCTGGTCACCCGCGCCCGAATCGCCGCCTGAGATGGGCCACGACCGACCTCCTCGACGCACTCGGTGAATCTCCCCATAAGGCACTTCAAATGTCCCGTGGTTTGTCTTGAGCCGGGCAACAGCCTCGGCAAAAGCGTCGATGCGGGCTTCGGCCGTGCTTTTTTCGTCCAGCCTGCGTTCCTGAGCCACAGTGCGCAGAGCACGATACAGAGTCGCTCCCACGCTCTTCTGGTCCATCATGCCGTCCCAGATTACCAGCTTGTCCATCGCCTGACGCAGCTCCTTTGGCTCAACTCCCTTTCTGGGCTTGCTCAGGTCTACGGTTTCGGCGGCTTCGCGTATCTGAGTTTGCCAGACTTCACAGCGATCCGCATGAATGTCCATGGCGATGGCCTTGGCCTGGTCAATCGTGAGCTTCGGATGAGCGTCCAGCAGTTCAACGGCCCTGCGACCTCGACTGTTACTCGTGTTGGGGGCGGTATCGTAGAGGTACTGAGGATAGGCTGAAAGGTCGAGACCAAGGTTCCTGGCCATGGTGTCAGGGCCGATGTTGCAATTCTGCATGTAGCCGGTTTTGGGGTTGAGAATCTGGACCAGATCCTTCAATGGATGGATCCCAAGCCATTCCGACTTGCTTGTGTTGCCCGGAACAGGCTTCGAAAAGTCGTAGCCGTTTGGACGAATCGGCACCCGGCCGGTGCGAACATAGCGGATATTCCCCTCAACATCGGAATACATGACATTCTGTTCCATGAACTGATTCATGCCCACGGCGGAGTCGAATTCGGTGAGATTGCGGGCGACCATCATCCGGAAGAACTGAGTGACAACATCAATCTCATTCAAATAAGGGGTCGCCATGGCATAGGCCCGATTGCCCTCGCGCTTGAGAATCGGCCCGTGGTGACTCCGATGGATGGTTCGGACTACGTCGGGATGGCCCTTGACGGCGATCGTGACCTTTTCCGAGGTCATTTCACGCCACTGACCATCGTAGAGATAACGCAAGGGATTGGCTGGATCAACCTCTTCGACATAAATATCGGTCGTGTCAGGACCTCCAGTGGTGCAAGCCCAGCCGGTGAAAGCGTTATGCCCCAGGCCCAGAAGGGGCGTGCCGACTGGCCCGAAGCCGGAGATGTCGTGCTGGCCGGCATGCAGGCGATATTCAAAGAACCGAAACGGACCATCCCAGCCCACATGCGGGTCGATCAGCAGAATCGAGGCCCCGTCAGCCGTGCGCTCAGGCCGAACGGCCCATTGGTTACTGAAAAGCTTGAATTCAGAACGGGCATCCAGATCACGATTGGCGCGGCCCACAGGCCAGTTGAAGATCAGTTCGCGCATCGAGGCGGCGATCATCCAGGGCTGCATCTCAAGGGCATTGGCAGGCTTTTTAGCGGGATGATCCTTCAAATAAGCACGCACTCCAGCCTGATAACTCTCGCACATCTGACGAATTTCAAGCGGGAGCTCTGGATACCGTCGCTGGCTCACCGCAACGTGTCCGGCAATGTACTGCTTGAAGTCATCTTCCACAGACCCGGGCCCATTTATTTCAGCCGCTCGGCCGATAGCCAGTCGGTAGTTGGCGAAAATCTGTTCCAGCCGGTCCTCAGCCTGAGCATATCCAAGAGCATAGGCCCCGTCCGCCAGATTAGAGGCAAAAACGTGAGGCACGCCCCAGGTATCACGCTGAATGGTGATCTGGCCGGCTTGAATGACCTTGGTCGGAATCACAGACAGGATCGCCAGAGCTATCAAAAAAAAACGGGTTTGAATGGCTGAGCGAAAAGGCATGGAGAGATTCTTTCAGGCAAATGCACGGAATCAACGACTTTCAACATTTATAACCTGAACATACGTTAACATGCAAGGAGAGCCGTGAATTTTTTCCAGATCGATTCGAAGATGGCTCATACCGGATTCCAGGGTGATGGTATTGAATGTGATCTGGTTTTAGGGCCAAAGGCTTGACCCATACCAGCCTTGGGTAACGCCCAAGGTACTCGTAAGCCAATAATAATTAAACAATTACCATCCCCCCACCGCT
>CAMCFM010000319.1 GCA_945874095.1 Candidatus Kuenenia stuttgartensis | reverse complement strand
ATCAGACGCGTGATCAACGAACCGTTCAGACCCCATAGCGGCTACCGCGTTCCGATTCGATCCGTCGTTCTGGGACGCCCGTTTCGATATTCAGGCACCCAGTTTGACCGCCCCCTTCGTCTCTTCCGGCGCGATAAAGGGCACTGGGTGGGTGCTGTCCACGAAACGGTAGAACTCGAAGGCTCATCAGGCGAGTTGCAACACAGCCTTCAGCACCGAACCATTCCAGATATGCGGGCATTCGTACATAAGATCAATCATTATACGACTTTAGAAGCACTAAAGTTCCAGCGTGACGGACGAAAGTTTCATTGGTGGGATGTGACACTCCGGCCTGTCTGGATTTTCTTTAAATTATATATCCTCAAAAAAGGGTTTAAAGATGGGCTTGAAGGGCTTGTCTTTTGCTTTATGTCAGGCGTTTCCGTTGCAATCCGCCATTGGAAACACCGAGAACTGATATTAAGGCAGACCGATTCGAAAGGAGCCACCAGATGAACGCTCCAAAAACTTCGGATTGGGAGAAATATGTCGCCACTCAATTCGATTTGCAGATAGACCGGTTTCCGAAGTCCATTGCATTTGATGATGCACGCGTTAAGGCTATAGAACAAGCCTTTTCAGACTGGAATGGCAAGCTCGTGCTCGACCTCGGTTGTGGGTCAGGCAGATACTGGCCGATTTTAAAAAGCTGGGGGGCGTGTGTGGCTGGCCTCGACGTTTCCGAACGAAGCCTGGAACATGCACCGGCCGATCATCTTAAGCTCGTCGGATCGGTCTCGCGTTTGCCATTTCCAGAATCCTCGTTTGATGCCGTACTTTTACTCGAATTATTACAGCACTTGAAAGACCCGGAAATCGCGGTTTTTGAAGCCTTGCGATTATTAAAACCATCTGGAAGACTGATCATAATTGATCGCAACCCATGGGCATTAAACTCCAGTAGGCCTTGGCTCCCAAGCCTTCTAATGAAGCAGATTGACCAGAGACGTGGCCTTTGGATGTATCCACGCAATAGCCCTGTCAAAGAGCGATGGAGCCGACCCAAACACTGGCAAACCAGTTCCTATGGATATATTTCGAATTGGAATATCCAACACTTGGAATCCTCTGAAGAATCCTCTCGCAAAATCAGGCGACTGATTCCATTCACTCGCCCATTTTATTGCTTGACTGGTACCCGATCAGAGAATCATTTCACAGCGAGTCAATCGGCATGAACGGGCCACGTATTTATCCAATCACATGCGTGAACATTCCAGACCCACTTTACAGGCTTTTTTGTAACTTTGGTGTGCCTGTCAGAAAATCGTCTCCGAATCACATCCATTCAGCGATTATTATCACTGATGACGCTTTAGAATCAACTGCTGACCACTTGAAATTCGACGGCCAAAATACACTCCGAATCTCATGGGAGAGTCTGCTTGAAGGCCTTTGTACTCCTGAAAGCCTCAATCCCAAAGGGCAAAGACCTCTTGGGTACAGATGGGTCGAGAAAACAATCTCTCTAAGTGAAAATATAATTCAGGAAATAACAGAGAGAGAAGTCATCAAAAGATTGCGCACAGTAATTATTCATCATGGGCTGCCTTGGGTACAGCTTTCACCTTACCCAGATGGATACACTGGAGTCTTTAATTTTCGAATTGATATTGATGAACCTGAGCCGGACGACTGGAAATCGGTCATCAAGTCACTTTCGCCAATTGAGCCTGCGGTCACGTGGTTTTTAAGTACTCGTGCCACTCAGCAATCCACACTGATTTATGATTGGCTCAAAGGCCACGATGTGCAGTCGCACGGCCATTGGCATCATGTGCATACAACCGACAGAAGTTTAAACAGCAAGAATCTACAAATAGCTCACGACGAACTTGTTTCTCGTGGTTTTAATCCAACAGGTTATGCGGCTCCATGCGGAAAGATCACTGGCGATTTATCTTCGCATCTTCGTTCGATGCATTACAAATATCTGGCTGGTATTGGCGATTTGTGTGGTTCCACGCCTCAAAAAGCTGATGATGGAATTTGGAGAATTCATGCACTGCCAGTGAGTGAAGGATTATATCTGGAAGCAAATATTGATGATGTGGATTCAGTTGTGAATGGCTATATTGCTATTGCAGAACGGGCGTTACGCAATGATCGCCCACTCTTCTGGTATGGCCATGCCGAGCGAAGACTGGGCCGGCGTCCGCAGATTCTCGAATCTCTATTGAATCATTTACTCCAAAAGCAAGGGCTCTGGCATGTCACTATCAGCGAATATTTAGGCTGGCTTGACAAGCGTTCTGAAATACAATTTGAAGTGATTTCATCTGGCACCGATCAAACAAGATTTGATATACATTTGAACCGGAATGAATCTCAGAAATCAGCACAGATCTGGTTTGAAGACGCTCAACATCGCTGGGCCATCCCGTTCGGCAAAGAGCAGGGGATTTCTACGATTACTTTAGACCCAGAAAATAGCCAGCCACTGATCCAACATTCAGAATCACCTGAATTTGAATTATTGCAAGATTCAAGAGGCTGGAAATTAGAATTAAAAGATTATCTCGACTGGGAGCGGGAAACACCGGTCGAGTTTTTACGTTATGGTCCTATAAAGCGTCGGTTAAAGGGTTTTTTACGAATCTGGACAGATGAGACATGGCAGCAGCGATTTACACCAAAGGCATGGCCTATAGCCCCTTTGACAGGCTGCAAATCGGCATGATTGCACGTGAATCTTCAATCACTCATCCCTGGCTGGCGAGGAAGGCTCTCGAGCCGAACCGTACGGGATCGATTCTGTTTCATGCTGGAGCAGGCGTTTTCCAGCGTCCCGGTGGGGGCGAAATTCAGCTCATAAAAACCGGCATGGCTCTGGCGGATCGCGGTCATGAAATTGGCCTTTTTAATCCGTGGAGGGACCATCTGGACCAAGCCCGTATCTTACATATGTTCGGCCTGCATGCTGAATTTGAGAGTCTGGCAAGGCTTGCAAAAAGTTCTGGAATTGGGGTCGTCGTTTCTCCCATTTGCTGGTATGATCCTGTCGCTCAATGGGATCAGGCCACGGGATGGATTCCGGGCGTTATTGGGCTGTCCAAATGGCTGCTTTTGCGGCAATGTGGCTTGGCAAGAAGCCGGGCCTGGAGGTCGCGTTTGCTAGGACTGGCCGACGCTGTATTACCGAACTCAAAGGCTGAAGCCGACCAATTGGAACGGCTGCTTGGAGTTGATCCTGCGCGGATTCATGTCGTTCCAAACGGTGTGGATGCAATCGTGAACACTCCCGATCCAAGACTTGCAAAACAAGCTTTTCAAGGTGGCGATTACGTGCTTTACGTCGGCAGAATCGAGCCTCGCAAAAATGTCTTGGGGTTGATCAAAGCCTGCCTGTCAGCTCAACTCCCTTTGATTATCATTGGCCAATCGCCACTTGAACATCAGAAATACGATCAAGAGTGCCGAAAAGCCGCTGAATCCGGTCAGGTGCAATTTGCAGGTGCATTATCAAAAGAGGACCCTTTGCTTGCGTCAGCCATGGCGAATGCACGGGTTTTCGCACTTCCAAGCTGGTTTGAAACACCCGGGCTGGCAGCATTGGAAGCGGCTGCTTTGGGGACTCCAGTTGTGATCACCCGCAGGGGTTCCACCAGAGACTACTTCGGCGGGTCGGCAATTTATTGCGATCCTGCTAGGCCTTCAACAGTCAGAACAGCCATCGAATCTGCCTGGCACAAGCCTCCAGCAGGCCGCGACCAACTTGCCGCTCGGATCCAGAGGGAATGGACATGGACAGAAGTGGCCCGCATCACGGAAGGAATCTACGATGCCGTTGCTCACTGACTCAAGCACAAATACAATCCCAAATACAAATACAATTGTATCACCCGCGCCTGTGCCGGTTCGGCGATACCGGTACAGCCGATTGCGCTGGCGGGTTCTGGTTCATATGATTGACGGGATCGGTTCTGTATTGATGTGGTGTCTGAGGCGATTGCATCAGCCAAATTCCAATCAACCTGTCAATCGGATTTTAATTGTTCAGCTCGACCATTTGGGTGACGCAGTTCTGACCACATCCATGCTCTCAGAACTGCGACGGAACTGGCCTGTTGCAAAGATTGACGTATTGGCATCGACAGCCAATGCCGAAGTCTTTCGGGCCTCAAATGAAATTCACCAAGTCCATGTAGCAGAGCGTAACTGGTTCGAGCGGAGATCCGGTTGCTGGTCCATGCTGACGGCCGCCTGGAGGCTGGGCCGCCGGATGAAACTCGAACGCTATGACCTTGGAATTGATGTCAGGGGCGACATTTTAAGCATCTTTCTGCTCGTTCTGGCGGGGATTCCGAAACGAGCAGGATGGTCGATGGGCGGCGGGGGATTCTGGCTGACGCACGTTGCCGAATGGGTCCCGGGACGCCACGAAGTACTCTCGCGACTTGCATTATTGAAAGCGTTGGGAATACCATTAGCGGATGACCATCCCGTTAAAGTCAATCTGGCCATTGGTCTAGTGGACAGAATCACTGTCGAGCAGCATCTCAGCCGATTATGGTCGCCCCATCAATGGCTCCAAGCATGTGTGCGAGCAGCAGGCGGAACTGCGACTGAATTTACGGCCATCACCCCTCTGATTGCACCTTTGGTGGTGGTTCATCCCGGGGCAGGGACTCAGGCCAAACGCTGGCCCGTCACATATTGGCGAAGATTGATTGATTCACTGCGAGAAGAAGGCTTTTTTGTTGCCATGATTGGGGCAGAAGAGGATCGGCCATTTTCAGGGATGATTCGCCACAGGCCAGGTGTGATCGACCTGACCGGCAAATTGCAACTCACCGAAACTCTGGCATTGCTGGACCGCTCCGAGCTATTCATAGGAGTGGATTCAGGGCCTGCGCACCTTGCGGCAGTTACGGGTACGAGGTCTGTGATTTTATTCAGCGGTACGAATCGACCAGCTCAGTGGAGGCCATGGTCTCGACAAGTTCTTGGGCTGAGACGACGGACGTCATGCTCTCCATGCCACCAGAAGCTCTGCCCATTGGCTGATCATGCATGCATGACTGGCATGACCCCCGAGCATGTTCTGAACATGTCATTACGATGGTGGAATCGTGGCAGAACTCAGTTGCACTTGATAAAAACTACAGCTGACCAACAATCAGCAGCATAATCCACATATGAACACCCATAGGCTGATGATGGATCCCGAAACAATGAAACCTGAATGGCGGGAACGTGCTGCAAGCGTATGGGTATTAGCCGTTTTTCTGGTCTATCTTGCGACGATTGGTTTTGAGCGTGGAGAGCGCCTTCAACGCATCTGGAATTCCATTTTTAATTGATGACTAGATAAGCCGGTTGAGCTGACGACTTTTTTAGGGTATCGAAGTGACTTGTATCATGATCAGTCCATGAAATTAAAACGATCCACAGATTAGACAATGTTCGGCAGGATCTTTTTCGGTTTTGATCGACACATTATCAGTTATTAGGATATCATTGATCAAACATGCGAAACTTCAAATTCCGGAGAGTGACCTGAAGTGGCGATACTTGCTCTAGACCTTCTGAAAAAGCCTGACATTTTAACCATCAAGCCTATTTATGTGGTCATGGGTGAGGATGCTTTCTTACGCGCCGAGTCGATTGTTGCCATCGAGAAGCTGACTTTCGCTGAAGATTCGGAGCGGATGGGGTTGACGAAAAAGTCGGGTGATAGTGCGATTCTTGCGGATGTTTTGGATGAACTCGCCACCCAATCGTTTTTTTCCCCCAAGCGCATGGTCGC
>CAMCFM010000318.1 GCA_945874095.1 Candidatus Kuenenia stuttgartensis | reverse complement strand
GGTTCAAGAAATCTTCAGGGTCACGAACAAAGAACACGCCCGGCAATTTTCCACTGACGGGCGTGTCGATTTGCGTTTTCGCAGGAATTCCAAAATAGCAGAAATCAAGGAAGCGGAATTGTCTTCAAATCCACTTGACCTGACTCTGTACGAGTCAGAATGACGGCACGAGCGTCGTCAAGCTTATCCAGGTGATCCACACCCTTGAGCCCGGCTACGGTTTCAAACGCCTGTCCAGCGACTCCACCACCACTAACACGCTTGGTAATCGCCTCGCGATCGGCCACGCCTTCAGTCGAGATTTTCATGACTCCACGTGCGCTGTTGGCCATCAGGATATAGTCGTGGCCATCTTTGGCGTAAACAACCATGTCCAAAGGCCGGTTGCGATTGCCCAACTCGGCCACTGTGGTGCCTTTAACGTGTGCTCCAGGAGCGAGATCCTTGACAGGAACCTTCACCAAGGGCGTGCAGGTGTAAGCGGCCAGAAGGTGCGGCTGACCGGCGATTCGGTACGTTACAAAGGTCCGGATTGGCGACTTGGTTTCATATTGCCCGTGAGCACCGTGATAGATCTCGACTGATGCACCTTGTCCAGCGGCCTTGAAGGGCACGTCGAGAGTGACGAGACGGGACGCGAATTCTTCGTTCGAAAGACCAGCCACGTAGAGCTTTCCGTCCATGAAGGCGAGGTCGGTGATGGCATCATTTCGCAGCGATTGACCGCGTTGGACGGCTGAGGCGGCTGGAAGAGCAGGCAGATCGACTTTGGAGTGGGCGATGTTATCGAGATCGACCTCTTTGACTTCGCCCTTGGAGATCTGAAAAATCACGGCCTGAGAATCGGGACCCTTACCGCGTGAAATAGAAAGATAAGCATTTCCACTGGTAGGATTTACGGCGAGATCATTGATCAGTAGATCGGAGCTGGGGATGCCCAGTTTATCGGCCACTTTTTTGCCCAGATTCTGGACATCCACCGATTCCATGGACGAGGCTTTGGCCGAATCGCCGGTCGCAATGGCCCAGACAGAACCTCCACGGCTATCACCCACGAAGAGAACACCTTCTGGCCCGAAAGCCAGAGCACCGGCGGATTGGATAGCCGCTTTACCAGTCTTGAGCGAGTCGGTCAGGTCGCTGGATTGTGCAGTATTGTTGATGAAGAGCGCTGAGGCAGCAACGCCCGCACTGAGTGCCAAAGTTCGCAAATGGTTCATGATCGTCCGTGTACTCCCGGTTGTGAATCCGATTTTGAGACTCAATCAAAGGTGCGGTCAACTCCTAATTGAATTTAGATGTACCGGGCCACCAAAGCAAGCAATTTTGTGGAATTCGGAAATTCAGGCCATGCGGATTATTCGAAAGTTTTTAAGCGGATATTGAACGAATTGATTCATTCCTGTTTGACTCGACTGGGACCACATGACTACAATGGAATTACCAATTGAGACTGAATCTCAACTTCAACAGGTACGGTTCGTCGAGTGCATCAAGTCAAAATGAATGGTCAGGACGACACATTGACTGGCTCACAAGAACTGAACCAAGGACCATGGGCCATGCGACGCAACGCAACTTCCCTGATTGCCATAACGCTGATCTTCTGGACATTTGCAGGCACCTATGCAGGCGATGTTCGGGGACTGGTGAAGATGCCTTCCACCTGTTCACCGGAGATCAGTCCAGCTGTGATCTGGCTCGAGCCGGAAACCCCTACTGATTCAAAGGTTGCCAGTCAGACTAAGCCTGCAGAATTAAGTTTGGTGCGTCAGGCCGCGCTTCAGTTTACGCCTCGCGTTGTCGTGCTCAAAAAAGGTCAGCAAGTTCGTTTTACCAATGAAGATAGCGAATTTCATAACGTACACGTTCAAGCTCGTGGAGAGCTTTTTAACCAGACCATGCCACCGGGCCAACCAGCTCTTTTTACACCTGCTACAACTGGTGTCCTGAACGTGCTTTGTGACATTCACCACCACATGCGGGCTTTCTTGATCGTTCAAGACACGCCCTGGATGGCGGCTTGTAATTCCAAAGGCAAGTTTCTGATTACCGACGTTCCAGCCGGCCGTTACAAGATGTCGTTCTGGCACGAAACCGGTGGAAAACCGATCGTTAAAAACATCGATGTCCCTGCTGCCGGCCTCGAACTTGAGCCGATCATTCTGGTGGACAGCGTATCCCCAAGCCGATCCTCTGTTCTGGTCTCATCCAAAGTCATGACCTGGCCAGAGGTTGTGGATCAGGTCGCCATGCGACTTTCAGCCTCCATCAGTTCAGCCGCCCGCGTCGATTCGGCCAAGCGTGCCCGTACTCTCGCTGAAGATGCTTATTGGGTGGACTTTGAAGGCTCGGATATGGAAACCGCTGTGAGGGCTCACCTTGGGCTTGATCGGGCGATTGAGCTTGAGAAGCGGTTTCTGAAATTTATGTCTGAGATCAGGGACGCGACAAAGTCTGAAGCACGCAATACGGCAGCAGCCTCAACCACCATGAGAGGTTTGGTCGCAACGCTTTACAAAGCTTCGGAAGATCTCAAGTCGAAAAATATTACGGACCGGACGAAGGTTCTTAATAGTGTTGAAAGCCAGAGTCAACTGAAGGCTGAGGCGGGTGCCGAGGTCAATCCGAATGAATTGATTGACGCCATCAGGGCCGACTTTGTGAAGCTGTCAGAGCTGGCAAATTCCGGCCAGTCGGAAGAGGCATCTTCATACATCACAAACATTTACTTCGGTAGCTTTGAGCCTGTTGAGTTGAAACTGGTGGCTACGCAGCCACTGCAAGTCTCACGAATCGAGAGCCGCTTTAACGAACTTCGAGGCAAGTTGAGGGACGGCCTCCAGGGTCAGGAACTCAAGACGGCTGTAGACGAACTGACAACCGACATTGATCAGTTGATCGGGCAATCCAGCACGTCCACAGCTGGCACGTTTGCAGGCGGATTTGGGGCGAGTCTGATCACAATCCTTCGTGAAGGGATTGAGGTCATCCTTCTGCTGACAATCCTCTCAGGGTTGGTCACAAAAGTCGGTCTACCTGCGGCAAAAAGAGCATTTTACGCCGGTGTCGGGGGTGCCGTTGTCGCATCTCTACTGACGGCAGTTGCGATCAACTCGCTGGTGGCTTCGTCTCGGGCACAGACTCGCGAGGTCATCGAAGGTGTGGTCATGCTGGCCGCTTCGGGGGTCTTGTTTTATGTCAGTTATTGGTTGATCGCTCAAAGCCAGACCAAGAGATGGATCGACTTCCTGAAGTCGGCCACAAAAAAGGGTATCGAAGGTGGAGGATTTACCACGATCGGGCTGACGGCCTTTCTGGCCATCTATCGAGAGGGCGCCGAGACGGCTTTGATGTACCAGGCTCTTCTCACTAATCAAACAGCCAATGGGGTTTACGGAATACTTTCCGGACTTTGCACAGGGTTGGTAGTTCTTTCCATTCTGGCTGTTTTGATCCGATTTGCGAGCCTGAAACTGCCTCTTCAAGCCTTTTTCAAATACACGGGAATGATGCTGTTCGGGCTGGCTGTGATTTTTGCAGGCAAGGGCGTGTTCGAACTACAAGCTGCTGCTGTTTTGAAAACGACATCGCTCGCCTTTCCATGGCCGACGGTGCCTGATCTGGGGCTATACCCGAATCTGCAAGTCTTTTTGATACAAGCTATTATGGTTGTCGGTGCGATTGCATCGGTCTTTGTGATCAAGGCTGAAGGGCGATCTGTGAAGGCTGCGAAACTTGCTGGAGCCAAGCCAGTAGCAGTTTCTACACCCTCGCCTGAAGTTATTGAACAACCGATTGAGTCTGAACTGTTGGAACCTGTTGCAGCTTCAAGAGATTGACCAATCTATACACCACTGCCTGATACGAGCCATCCGCCGGCAAGTTCAAGGTGATCTTTACAGGAAATCTGAATAAAGTGAAACAATCATCATTTGGTCCGGCTGTTCTTGCGGCCGTGTTGATCGGAATCGGCGGGCTCCTGTTCATGAGCCTTGAGACCAAGCCCAAGCCTGACCTAATGGCACCACAAACAGTGGCTGTGAAAGATGTTGCAACATCCAGACCAGCCGAACCAGCCGCTGCTCAATCGAACGTCCCTGTGGCTGGTTTCCGCGAGTATCCGATTGGCGACCCTGAGGGCTTCACAAAGAATCAGCTTCGGATCGCTGCCGTTTGGCTGCCCTCCGTCACGATGGATGGGGGCTCAGCCGGTAGTTTGGGCGCAATCCATGTGGAGGCCGATATTTCCGCCACTGAGAATAATGTGAACGGGTTCGCCTCAGGCGAATTTGTGCCTTATCTGAAGATCACTTACAAGCTGACTTCAGAGGATGGAAAAACCGTGGTCGATCAAGGTGCGATGCTCCCAATGGTGGCTCGCGATGGCCTTCATTATGGGACCAGCATGATCCCCCCGAAGCCTGGGACGTACAAGTTAACCTATGCGATTGAGCCTCCATCAGCCGGCGGACTTGGCAGGCACCACGACCCTGTCACGGGTGTTGCCCCTTGGTGGGAGCCGTTTCAAGTGACATTCGACTGGGAATTCGACGGAGTTCCACCCATGTCCACCACAGCTGCTGCACGCTAACACCTTTACTGATTAGTACATAAGAGTGAACAGAGCTCGCCGGGTGCGGGCTCTTTTTTTGTTTGTAAACGATCAGAACTCCTGCCTGAATTCAGGTTGTAGCTATTTTGTCATTTTTACCTGTCACTCCAGCGGATTCGATCGCTGCCGTCCTCAATCAGACGATTCTAAACCACACCCGTATTTCTTGTAACACCCTATTCTTAAATACTTACCCTATGATTCCAAGCGACCTGACTCACTTTTATACTCCCTTTGGCACGATGATTGCTTGGATATTACTTTTACTTAGCAAAAGCAGGATGCCTTGCTCAGTGGTCTGTGACTCAGTTCGACATGGAGGTCGGCCGATGAAGTCGTTCCAAAGAATCGCCAAGTGTTTTATCATCCTTGGTTTAACGCAATCTGGATCGGCTTTTGGAGATAGTTTTTTCGACTTCGGTCTCCAATGGACGCAATGGTTGCCCACCAAGGGTCAAGTTCGCCATTATGAAGCCGATGAGAAGGCGACTGTTCTGGCTGTTCCTTCACCCAGTGCAACAGCTCGCAGGAGTTCGTCAAACCAGACTTCTCAACCGACTCCAAATCAGGCTTACAATCCGCCACAGGTCCAGTATACAGCACCAGTTGCACCGGCACCTCCGATCGTTCAGCCTGTCGCCTATCAGGCACCAACCGTGGCTTCCACCACATCCATGCCTGCCTCTTATTTTGCGAACCCTGCACCATCAACCACCCGGTTTGATGCCTTGATCAACATGGGCACTGGTCCCTATCCTCTCGCTGATCAACTCCTCTCAGGCCGACCTGAAGCCTGGTATCAAAGCCCTGTTGTACAATCGCTTTACGGTGGAACGCCTTCGGCCGATCAACAACGTAATTTCGAGCAGGATGTGCTACAGAAAGTTCAGCAAACTTATGCCAACAATGGTATCGGGCTGAATCTGACCACCGATCCAAACGCAGGTGCAGGACGCACCATCAGTGTGGTCTCAGGGGCTTCCTATGCCTCCATGAACGATGCCGCCGGGATTACTTCCATGAACAGTGACGGTTTCTCGTTCATCGACAAGCTCAATAACGTCAGTAACGTCAATGATTTAGAGTGGGCTGTCGCTCGCAACGTGGCCCATGAACTGATGCACTCGTTCGACGTGGCCCACCACGACACCACCGGTCAGTTCCTTGATTCAGCCGT
>CAMCFM010000317.1 GCA_945874095.1 Candidatus Kuenenia stuttgartensis | reverse complement strand
TTCACCCCCACTCTCTTTTTGCGTTTTTCTAAGTTGGGGATGGTCGAAAGTTCAATGACCAGTTGTCCCGGCTGGTTGGGTACGAGAAAAATATGGTGGTTAAGACGATCTTGCTTATCGACCTCAGAATGTAAAATTCCAGACTTGGGTGGATTCAAATCAGGCTTGATTATCGGAGAGTCATGGGCGAGTTCTACATCCCACTTGAAGAGCTCACCGACGAGAATCTGATCGTCTGCCCTGAGATATGGAAAACCGGATAGAAAAACGTGGAATAATAAGACCTGTAAAGACTTGTGTAAAATATTCGAGCGAAAAAAAGACCTGCACCAAATGGTGGAGGTCTTATTGTAAATCATTATGAGGCCAGAGAAATGGCTCATAGTGGGATTTATTTCAGCTTCAGGAGAGGCACTGATTGACGCGTGGCAGAAGGCTGCTGAATTTGAGCTTGTTTGGGCAAGCGGCTTCAGCGGCAGCAAGGTCGGCATCGGCCCAGTCGCGGCTTTCAGCGTCCATTTCGCGGAACATCCGCTTGGCTTCTGAGCGATACCCGAAATCTTCGTGGTATGTCAGAAGACGAGTCAGGTCGCCCAGCTTGGCCTTGGTCCCACCGGCTGTGGCACATTGACCTGTACAGTCGGCGCAAAGTGTTTTACCACATGCCAATACAGCGTCGCGGAGCTGATGGATATCGGTCAGTTTCATCGGCTCATACGACTTGATGGCGGCTGTGTTTTCGCGAATCTGATCGGTGTTCCGCATGGAAACACAGACAGAGGAGATCCGCTCGTCAGACCAAATGGCGTGCAGCAGGCCTTGATAGGCAGAGAGCTTCTTTTCCTTGAGATAGGGCACGTGCTTGGGCACATCGTTCAGGATGTTGTCGCCGGTGCCGGCCACCTGCTTCATGGAGATCAGGCCGATACCAGCCTTGTGGCAGGCATCAAGGGCACGGTTGAGAGGGGCGTCTTTGTCCAGCCAGGGGCTGTACTGAACCATGATGGCGTCTACGAATCCACCTTGGGCAGCAGATTCAAGAAACTCGGTCCGCTTCTGGTCGTGGCAGGAGAAACCCACGAGCTTGGCTTTGCCGGACTTCTTGATCTTCTCAAATGCGTCTTTCCATTCCTTTGACTTTGGCCAGTCAAGGGACTTGTAATCTTTGCCGTAACTGTCGCCAATACCATGGATAAAGAACAGATCGACATAATCCGTCTGCAGAGCGGCCAGACGCTCGTCGAGTTGTTTGATCAGCTGGTCGGGCGTATTCGGGTGATCTTTGGTGACCAGGAAAATATTCTTGCGGGCGTCAGGATTATCCTTCAGCCAGCGGCCGATGGCAGGTTCTGAGCCATAGCTTTTGGCAGTATCGAGATAACGCACACCATTGGCGTAGGAGAATCGCAAGAGGCGATCCAGGCCAGGGTTACGCCATGTCCCAAGGTTCAGCATTGAGACTGGGATTCCCGAACGGCCCAGGGGGCGGGTTGGGACAGGATCCGAAACTTTTTGAACTTCATCTGCCTTATCCTGTGCACTGGCGGAACCGGCAACAGCCGTTGCAGCTACACCTGCGGCAGAGACTTTCATCCACTCGCGTCGATCCAAAGCATTTTGATCAGATACGGACATGGCGAATCGCTCCTTACTTTTCTTTTTTGGAGAATCCAGATCACACACGTGCAACTTGGCGGTTTTCCGCCAGACCATGGCCCGCATGGATGACCAAAATTCTTTCTACTACCTGTTTAACAAGACCGGTTGTCTGTGTCCACATGTTATCGCGTTTTTTTTAGAGTGGACTGTAATCTGATCGGTTTTGAATCCAAAACGCCATGCCTTAGCTCAGGCATTGGCTGGCTCGCGGCAACAGGCTGCTGAATTTCAGATGATTCGGGCAAGCGGCTTCGGCCAGAGCCAGATCCGCATCAGACCAATCGCAACTTTCAGGGGCCAGTTCCCGATACAGCCGTTTGGCTTCCGAGCGATACCCGTATTGATCGTGATATGTCAGAAGGCGGGTCAAATCGCCCAGGCTGGCTTTGGTTCCACCAGCTCGGGAGCACTGACCATCGCAGTCAGCGCAAAGTGTTCGATCACAAGCGAGAACGGTGTCACGTAGGTCGTGGATATCAGTCAGCTTCATCGGCTCAAACGACTTTATGGCGGCCGTGTTTTCGCGAATCTGATCCGTGTTCACCATCGAGACGCATACGGACGCAATCCTTTCATCGGACCAAATGGCGTGCAGGAGGCCTTGATATGCGGTCAGATTTTTCTCTTTTAAATACGGCACATGCTTCGGCACATCTTTCAGAACTTTATCGCCAAAGCCGGATATCTGCTTCATCGAGATCAGGCCAATACCTGCCTTGTGGCAAGCATCAAGGGCTTTGTTCAGCTTCGATTCTTTGTCCAGCCAGGGGGTGTACTGCACCATGATGGCGTCGACAAACCCTCCAACAGCAGCAGCTTGGAGGAATTCAGCCCGTCTTGAATCGTGGCATGAAAAGCCCACGAGTTTAGCCTTGCCGGACTTCTTGATTTTCTCAAAGGCGGCTTGCCATTCCTTCGACTTCGGCCAGTCCAGAGATTTATAGTCGCTGCCGTAAGTGTTGCCAATGCCGTGAATTAAGTAGAGATCGACATAGTCCGTCTGAAGTGCGGCCAGACGTTCGTCGAGCTTGTCGATAAATTGCTGGGGCGTTTTTGGATGCTCTTTGGTGACCAGAAACATCTGATTTCGCAGGGCGGGATCTTCTTTGAGCCAGCGACCGATCACCGGCTCCGAGCCGTAAGTGTCAGCCGTGTCGAAATATCGGACACCGTTGGCGTATGAGAATCGCAAGAGGCGATCCGAGCCAGGGTTGCGGAAAGTGCCCAGATTCAGCATCGAAACCGGGATACCCGAACGGCCCAGCGGGCGTGTCGGGACGGGGTCAGACATTTTCGTAATGTTGACTGGCCCGGCGAGTGCACTCTGTGCCGATGTTGAACCAGTGATGGCAGTTGCAGCGATACCTGCGGCAGAGACCTTGATCCAGTCCCGCCGATCCAGTCCACTTTGATTCGAATGGGACATCAGCGAACGATCCTTCTCTTTTTATTCGAATCGGCAGGTCTTACTCAAACCACTTGTATGGATCGGGTTTGGTTTGATTCGCAGTTTGACGGATGGACTCGATTCAGTTCATCAGGGTAGCAGAACCGAGATTCATGTCGATCAAAGATTTTTATTTTCTCAGGCTCGACATGCTTCGGGCGGATCAGGATTCATGAACGGAACCATTACGGACGGGTTCGGATGCAGGCTCCATGGATTTGTCGAGCAGTTCCTGACGAAAGATCGTGACATCTTGAGGGGCGTCGATCCCAAGTCGTACGCAGTTGCGATCGATTTTCACAACCGTCAGGGTAATCTTGTCGCCGATCACGATGCTCTCATTCAACTTACGGCTTAGTACCAACATGGTGGTCAGGTCCTTCGTTTCACCGGGCTTTGCCAAATTCATGACAAAGCTCTCGCCCCCTCTGAATGCGAAACGGATGCCAGCACCAACTGGCTCATTCGCACTTCCCCTATAGGTCTTACGCTCGAAACATCTGAAAGTTACGAAAAAAATGGAAAAATCGATCGGATTTCTAAAATAACCTCATGCGAGTCGGATTAAATCAACAAATCAAAGGGTTTGCGAGGCTGCCGGCATGGTCCAGATGATTGCCGTCAATCAAGCAATGGATTTGGACTTCCGGCAATACCAGATCGCATCCAGCGTTCTTTTGGAGTGGTCAAAACTCTTCATTTGCATTACATTCAGACACTCAGGGCAACAATCCGCATGCCCTTCCCGCTTTGATTTGGGGAATGCCGGAGAGTGAGTATGAACAAGGAGTTCCGAGTCGGACTCGGGCACGATACGCACCGACTTGTGGAAGGCCGCCCTTTGATCCTGGCCGGTGTCCGGATCGAACACGAACTGGGTCTGCTTGGCCACTCTGATGCCGATATTGTGCTTCACTGCGTTGCCGATGCCCTTCTGGGGGCGGTCGGTCGAGGCGATATCGGTGAGCACTTTCCGGACACCGACCCGGCATGTAAAGACCTTGACAGCTCTCGACTTCTGGCCGATGTGGTCGCTCTGGTCGAATCCCTCGGCTGGTCGCTGGTCAATGCCGATATCATTGTCCATGCTCAATTGCCAAAGCTTTTGCCATATAAGGCGGCGATGAAGCTGAGACTGGCTCAACTTCTTCATGTGCAAGAGGATCGGATCAATCTCAAGGCTAAAACCGGTGAGAAGGTCGGGCCTGTGGGGCGACGGGAAGCCATGCAGGCTGAAGCCGTCGTTCTGCTGGAACGGCCTGTTCGAGACTGACACAAATCCATATACTGTAAAGACCTGACCCATTTCACAGACGGAAAGTCAATTGCCATGTCGCTGCGGGTTTATAACACACTGTCCCAGACCAAAGAAGATTTCGTCCCTCTCAAGGCCCCTCATGTAGGGATGTATGTCTGTGGCCCAACGGTTTATTCCGACAGCCATATCGGCCACATGGTCGGTCCAGTGATCTTTGACACAGTCAAGCGTTACCTCACTTTTGAAGGCTATCAGGTCAACTGGGTGGTGAACATCACCGATGTTGACGACAAGCTGATTATCCAGGCCGCCAAGGACGGGACCACGGTTCAAGCTCTGGCCGAAGCCGTAACAGCCGATTATCTGCGCTGCCTGGAAGCCCTCAACGTGACCGGCATCGACCACATGCCACGCGCCACAGAGCATATCAACGAGATTTTGACAATCACGGAAAGTCTTGTAGAGCGAGGGATTGCATATCCTTCCGGTGGAGACGTCTATTTCAATGTCTCCAGCGACACGGACTACGGCAAGCTCTCTCACCGAGACCCTGAAGAGCTGAAAGTGGGGGCCCGGATTGAGCCTTCGAGCTTGAAGAAGCATCCAGGCGATTTTGCACTTTGGAAAGGCTCAAAGCCCGGCGAACCCGCCTGGGAGAGCAAGTTCGGGCCCGGTCGGCCAGGCTGGCACATTGAATGTTCGGCCATGAGCATGCGGTTTCTCGGGCCCAGTTTTGACATTCACGGAGGCGGGCTTGACCTCGTCTTCCCACACCACGAAAACGAACTCGCCCAAAGCGAAAGCTATCACGAAAAGCCGTTCGTTAAGTACTGGATGCATAACGGCTTGCTGACCAAGAACGGTCGCAAGATTTCCAAGAGCGATCCCGATACGGTCGTTCTGATGAAGGATTTGCTGGTCAAATTTGAGCCTGACGTGATTCGGGCCCTGATTCTTTCCAGCCACTATCGGAGCCCGATTGATTTTGGGAACTCCCGGCTCGACGAAATTGGACGAGGCCTGAAGGCGTTCCGTAACCTGTTCGATCGGTTTGATCGAGTCAGCGGCCTGTCGTTCTACTCGCTGGCCGCCCCCTCCAAGCGTGGCAATTTCGGGACAGATGGTACGCCGTTTCTTGAACAGGTGGCTGAGCATCGTCAGACATTTCTCGACGCCATGGACGACGACTTCAACACAGGTGCTGCCCTGGCAGAGCTTTACGAGCTTGTCAGAACGCTCAACCGGTTTGCTGACCAGCATCATCTTGAAGGGCCTGCGACGGGTCAGTCCGTTCCTGAGACTCTGGCCAAGGATCAATGGATTCTGGGCGTGACGGTGCTTCGCGAGTTGACCCTGATTTTGGGGATATTTGAAGCTCCACCCGCTTCGGAAACTCAGTCTGACGATGCCTTTGTAGGTCACTTGATGGA
>CAMCFM010000316.1 GCA_945874095.1 Candidatus Kuenenia stuttgartensis | reverse complement strand
TCCGGTCATTCGTAAGTTGAAAATCATGTGTTTTATAGTGTATGAAACGCAATCGATGATTCATTGTACAGACATTCCACATGGATTTGCGAAAGGTGGGCTTCACCCCACCCTACAGGAACTACCCCATTTATAAGGCTTGAGGGGGCAATAGGTTAAGCAAATAACTAAAGAAGCCGAGGCGAGCCCCGGCTTCTTTAGATGGTTTTGGGATGGTTGGCCGGAACGAATTCCGGCCATTTTTTTTGAAATCAATAAGCGTCGGCTGAGATCACTTCGCCACCGTTGATGGTGGAGAGAGCTTGATAGACGCCGTATTGGATGCCTGGGGTCAGGGTGTAACCCGTCCGTCCGGTTGGGACCATCGAAGCAGGAGGGGCAGGCCAGCTGGCGACCGAGTCTTTGAGGAAACGGACAGATCCGTCAGCGAAGCCAACGTTGACACCACCAGGGTGATAGGAGCTGGCTGTCATGGGGAAGTTGTCGCCACGGCAATAGTTGGAGGCGTTGGTTTTGGACTTGAAGAAGTTTGGTCCAAAGCCAGTTGCGATCACGCCATCGCCATAGTCAGCGGATGTCCACCACTTTGGCCCGTACCCATCTCCACCAAAAGATTTGTCGTTAAGAGCGGCTTTGGTATAGCTGGATTCGAGGAACATGATGGAGTTAGAGGTGCCATCTGTGATCTGCTGGATTCGGACAGGTGGTTGAGTCACACCAGTGGCAGGATTTCCACCGATGTGATAGAACATGCCTTTATTCCATGTGGCAGGGGAACTTCCAGCAGGCAAATCCCAGCCACGCACAGGGTGTGGGCCGCCGTTACCAGCGTAAGAGCTGTAACGCATGGGGATCGGTGAGTCGTCCCAGCCATCGCCAGTATTACCAGGGTACTTTGTGCTGGAAACTTCGCCATCGGAAGGGCACCAGAGTGTGGCCAGACCAATGCCGGAGGCCGTGGAATTAGGCCCAAAGTACATGCCGATTTGCGTATTCACCATGTTATAAACGTTGCCTTGCTCAAGGAACTGGGACATGGCGACCCAGATTCCGAAGTTTTGACGCATCAGGGAACCATTGACGTTCCGGCCGGGGTGATCGCCCATCGGGAACGAGCCATTGGCACTTTCGTAGTTGTGTGCGGCCAGGCCGAGTTGCTTCAGGTTGTTGATACACTGAGCGCGGCGGGCGGCTTCACGAGCGGACTGCACAGCAGGCAGCAGCAAGGAAATAAGCACAGCGATGATGGCGATGACGACCAGCAGTTCGATCAGGGTAAAGCCTGAGCGTTTCGGTAATTGAGTACGATTCATGAGACCTCCAGAAGTCGAAAACGGAACGGAAAGGGAGTGATCGGTGAGTCTGGTTTGGAGAACTTGATTTCGGTTCATTGACCAGACCTGTTTTAATACGTTTGACTGATCAAAAAAGATCAACCTGTTGAGTGATTTGCTTGAGATTGGCAGTCACGTGGATTTTCGTTAGCATTTAGTGACCACATGCGGGATTCCAGTCCTTATGAGAGTTGGGACCCGAGATTTGTTCCACGTGTGCCACTGTCGTATGATTTCAGTCTGGAACTACCAGAAGTTTTCATGGCATGTCCCTGATTCTACGTACGAAAATATCTTTTGTGACAAGAGTTCAACCAAATATTCGTGACCGATCAAGGATTAGACCCAAGTGAATCACTCAGTGGATGAGAT
The DNA here is from genome assembly GCA_945874095.1 of Candidatus Kuenenia stuttgartensis. Classification (GTDB taxonomy): domain Bacteria; phylum Planctomycetota; class Planctomycetia; order Isosphaerales; family Isosphaeraceae; genus QWQI01. The sequence goes on along the minus strand of CAMCFM010000316.1, from coordinate 4,121 downwards.
TCATGTCGCGTATTGATATTCTGACTAATAGAAAACTATCCGATAAAAGTCAAATAAGTCAAGTTTAGTTTGGTGAAATAGGGTAGACAGAACTCTGCGTACGAACAAGTGTATTGTCTAAACGCTTAAGAGGTAGATATTTGAGGCGAACAAGACTTTTTGGGGTGAGTGCTTTTACGTCAGTTAGATAAACGGGCCGTATGATGGAGAATGGGTCCAATCTGAGAGCGGATTGTTTTGAGAGCTGGGAAGCCGGGTGAAAATTCACCCGGCCACTTAAGAATCTTTAACACAGCCAACTTATGTAAAGAGGCAGTGCAGGAATTCCGTTCCGGATCAATAAGCGTCGGCTGAGATCACTTCGCCACCAGCGATGGTGGAAAGGGATTGGTAGACACCGTATTGGCCTGTGATTGTGTAGGCGTTGCTGCCCTTGACGAACGATGTTGGGGCCCAGCTCTGGATCGAATCTTTGATGAATCGAACGGAGCCGTCAGCGAACCCAACATTCACGCCACCTGGGTGGGATGAATTGGCAGTCATGTTATAGTCGCCACCTGAATTCGTAAATGAATTGCTGGTGACAGGCATGGTCTTGAAGTAGTTCGGGCCGAAGGCGGTAGCGATCACACCGTCACCGTAGTCAGCAGATGTCCACCACTTAGGTCCATAGCCATCGCCACCTTGCTTCTTGTCGTTATCAGCAGCTTTGGTGTATGAGGACTCGATGAACATGATCGTGTTGGATGTTCCGTCCGTGATCTGTTGGATCCGAACAGGTGGTTGAATAATGTTTGTGCTTGGATTACCACCGATGTGATAGAACATCCCTTTGTTCCACGTGGATGGCGAAGCGCCTGCTGCAACATTCCATGTACGAATAGGGTGTGGGCCACCGTTACCAGCGTAAGAGCTGTATCGCATAGGGATTGGGGAATCGTCCCAGCCGTCGCCAGTCTTGCCAGGATATCTTGCGCCCGAAATTTCGCCATCGGAAGGACACCAGAGTGTGGCCAGACCAATGCCGGAGGCTGTGGAATTAGGAGCGAAGTACATGCCGATTTGTGTGTTCACCATGTTGAACACGTTGCCTTGCTCGAGGAACTGGGACATGGCGACCCAGATTCCGAAGTTTTGGCGCATCAGGGAACCATTGACGTTCCGGCCGGGGTGGTCGCCCATCGGGAACGAGCCATTGGCGCTTTCGTAGTTGTGTGCGGCCAGGCCGAGTTGCTTCAGGTTGTTGATACACTGAGCGCGGCGGGCGGCTTCACGAGCGGACTGCACAGCAGGCAGCAGCAGTGAAATAAGGACGGCGATGATAGCGATGACGACGAGCAGTTCGATCAGGGTGAAACCTGAACGCTTTTGTGACTGAGTACGTTGCATGAGACCTCCGAATGATAGGACGTGACTGAGACCGAAGGAGAAGGTAGTTGAAAACCAGATTGCGCCGGCAAAATATTTCGTTCAACTCTTGATCCGCAATTTCAGGTGCTGGATTCAAATGTGATACGAAATCGACGGCTTAGTCTTAATTGTTGGCCTTGCTACGACGTTCGCGTGGATCTTCGTCGGCATTATCTGCGACTTTATTAGCACCTTTTTTGCCAGCGACAGCTTTTGTCTTACTGGCAGGCGTTTTGGCAGCTTCGGTAGTGGATGCATCAGGAGCAGCAGGCTTCGGAGCAGGTTCAGAACCACCGCAGCCGAAAAACGCAGCACAGAGGCCGAAAACAAGGCTGAACTGAATCGAGCGAAGTGTCATGGTTAAACCTAAAAGACTGGCCTGGAAGTGATAGCCGTGAAGTGAATATGGGAGCCAATACCTACCCAAACTCTCACAGGCATCAATGCCTGATCGGTGTTTAGACGCATGGAGAAGCTTGCAAACCCGATTTACAAGCGTGTTCGGAAACAGGTCATTTTTGCCGGTCAGCTAGTCCTAAAGCCTTGATCGATCAACCCTCGGTCTGACCCGAGTCGGAATGTTGGTATGCTGGGTTTCACCAAATAACGTGTATTTGGGGAAACCAGTTTTCCAACAGTTGAGGCTGATGGATGATGCTTCATGACGGAGATGTCTTGTTTCAGATAATTCCATCTTAGAGCGAATCGTGGAAGAAAGTCAAGTTTGAAAATTAACAAAGACAGTTGTTAGTTTCTCGAAAATATCACGAATTCTCTATGATATCAAACGATATCGCAGGATTTTATCGGAGTTTAGAGGCCTGTTAAACAGTTTCTTCTTGTCAGGTAGAAAGTTAGGGGGGCATCAGAAATGACGTCCAGGTTTCAAAACCAAGCCGCAGGGCGTTAGCCCACAGTTTCGGGGTTTGAATCTAGCCGCAGGGCGCTAGCCCCCGGTTTCTGCGATTTGGAAAACCAACCGGGGCTATCGCCAAGCCCGGCTAGATAAGGCGACTGACCAACAGCCAACCGGGGCTAGCGCCAAGCCTGGCTAGATAAGGCGACTGACCAACAGCCAACCGGGGCTATCGCCAAGCCCGGCTAGATAAGACGACTGACCAACAGCCAACCGGGGCTAGCGCCAAGCCCGGCTAGATAAGGCGACCATCCAACAGCCAACCGGGGCTATCGCCAAGCCCGGCTAGATAAGGCGACCATCCAACAGCCAACCGGGGCTATCGCCAAGCCCGGCTTGAAAAGCAAATTGAGTCCTCAAAACTGGACTTGATTTATGACCTTTTCAGGTCGCTTAACTCCAATAAAGTCAAATCCCGCCATTCGCCAGGCTGAAGTTCGCCTAATTGGACGCCTCCACTCGCCTCTCGAACGAGCCTCAAACACGGGTGGCCGATCGCTGCTGTCATACGCCTCACCTGTCGGTTGCGTCCCTCGCGTAAGACCAGCCTGAGCCAGACTGTCGGGACATTCTTGCGGAACCGGATAGGCTCGGATCGCTCCCACAATTCCGGAGGATCCACCAGCAACTCCACTTCCACAGGCTTGCATCGGCCGTCACTCAAAACCGGTCCTTGACGCAGCTTATCTAACGCCTCATCGTCTGGAACTCGTTCCACCTGTGCCAGATATGTCTTCGGATGATCAAATTTCGGGTCGGTCAGACGATGCGACAGGCCTCCATCATTGGTCAGGATCAGGAGCCCCTCACTATCAGAATCCAGACGGCCCACCGGATATACGTCGGGCACGTTCACATAATCGCCCAACGTCGGCCGTCCCTGAAGGTCGCGAAACTGTGTCAGAACGCCATAAGGCTTGTTAATGACAAGGTATCGGTATGATTCAGGCAGTGGCCGTGATGTACCAAACCCCGACCGGCCAGTGGATTTCTGGCTGAATCGGGGCTTGTGAATCGAGCTGGGGCGTCGTGGCTTCACAGGTTCGTCCCAGAGAAAATTGTGATCCGAACGTCATGCACCATATTTTTGCAGACGCAGGGCATGAGCCATCGCCAAAGGCATGATCTCAATCGCCTTGATGTTGCCCAAGCCGCCGTGGGCTACGGCACGTTCACCAAAGCTGGTCACGTCGTCCGGGCGACTTGTCGCATTAGCATGAATCAGCAGCGGAACCGCATGCCAGCTATGGCTTTTCAGACGCGACGGCGTCGAGTGGTCGCCAGTCACAACAAGAACGTCAGGCTTAAGGGCCATCAACTTATCCAGTTCAGCGTCAAGAGCTTCGATCATCTCGACCTTCTTGGGGAAGTTGCCGTCCTCGCCGGTGCTGTCTGTGTACTTGTAATGCAGGAAGAAGAAGTCGTAGTCGTTCCAAAAGCGTTTGGCCGTCTCAATCTGATCTGCGAAGGTTTGGCCGGGATCGACTACGTCCATGCCGACCAGCTTGGCCAGCCCGCGATACATGGGATAGACAGCGATGGCGACGGAGCGAAGGCCGTAGACTTGTTCCATCGTCTTGATGTCAGGGAACTTGGCGAAACCACGCATCATCAGAAAGTTGGCAGGCGACTCATCTTTGAGGATCTCTTTCGCCTGACGCAGAAATTCAGCCGCAATCTGGGCCGTTTTTTCGCTGGCTGAGTCAGTCGCACGTGGCTCAAGTGTTTTGAAGCCCGTTTGCAGAGGGTCCGTATCGGCCACATTGTCCACCAGACCGTCGGCCCGGAAACGAAT
>CAMCFM010000315.1 GCA_945874095.1 Candidatus Kuenenia stuttgartensis | reverse complement strand
TTCCAGTTTTGATTCCCATTGAATCCCCAGATTGGAAATGGATTGATCCAAGGATTAAAGCCGTTGTTCAGGTAATAGCCCCGGTTGTAATAATTATTGGTTCCCCAGCCTGAGTAACCAACACCATATCCGCTATAACCATAGCCGCCATAGGGATAACCAGCCCAGCCAGGCGCCACAATCGCAAGACCTGGGATCACGCCAAACCCGGACCCATTATCTCCGTAAAAAGATCGACGGGGTGTGGCCAGGCAACTTCTGGAATTAAAGTTCGACTGAAGTCCAACCGTGGTTGGATTATTCTGAAACCCGACGGTGCCTGAGATCGTAAACGGTTGATTGGCATAGAGCGAGCTGGTATTTGGAGTAAACTGCCAGCTTGAGGTACTTTGATGACGCCCGCCATGGCCGTGGCCAGACTGGGCTTGCACCGGTTGGCATATGGAGATGCCAACCACTGTTGCAGAAACGACTTTCAGAAATGTATTGAGGCGAGACTGGCCCATCGTCGCGGTCCCTTCTCTCACTTAGAAACGGATATGATTTCCGATGGAAGCCGCTGTGCCAGATCGTCCTGACCACTCGCTTCCACCGGTTTTCCGACCGAAATCAGATCCCACTATTAATAGTACGATGGATCTAACCGGATTGACAATGTGAATCCAGAAAATTGATGAAAACCTTTTCATCCATGAACCAGCATTAAACATTGCCAATTCCACCCAAACCCCCTAGACTTCACACAAACTCGTCTTGCGAATTTGTTTTAAAAACCATCGGATCGGCGACAGGCTGACCGGTGATGGCCAGATAAAATACGGCTGAAGCAATCATGCTCAGCGGAATGGTCAGCAATAGACCGGTGAATAAAGTGACAATCGTGGCCAGATTGATTAATCCACATGTCAGTAGAAAAATGTTGTATTGCCAGAATCGGCCCTTCATCAATTGTGACGAAAGATTAAAACTTTCAATCACTCCAATTTCACGATCCACCAGTAGATAAAAATATTGCGAGAAGCGTGTGAAGATGAGCGAAGCCACGCACATCCACCCCAGAACTCCTATGGCAACACCAGCCCCACCTGCAACAGTAAACAGCAAGGCAATCGTAGCAAATCCGATGGCAAATACAGCTCCACCTGCAACCCCAAATAGCAATGCCCCCAATATCGCTTTGATGACAATCGGCCCACCCCGGAAAAGGTCGTTAAATTCCGATTTCCGTCCAGAAGCCAGATTGATTAAGAAAGTAAACAAGCCGCACTGCAAATAGATGCCAAAAACGGCTCCGATCAGGCCTATCAGAATCGCAAGTGGATTCGGAGGTGCCTCAGGATCGTTTGGTGAAATGATGGATGAAATCATACCTGGTAGACTGCTGAGAAGGAAGGATGCAAGGCACGTTCCCATGACTAGCCCCATCCGACTCCGAAAAATCTGCCAGCTTCGGCTCAAGACATCGCCGGTCGTAAAATCCTTCGCAAGACCGATCATCTCTGTCGCAACCGGCTTGTTTTGTTCGGCTTTGGGCGGGGAGTAGGGATCGAAATCGTCGCTGAAACTCATGAAAATCGTCCAATCCTATTCAAAGATCCTGATTGATGATTCCCAACTATCAACGTTCCAAACGTCCATGTCAAATCAATTCACGGAATCCACCACGATTGTTCCTTCCACCGCAACTTTGGCAGCAAATGCCTCTGAAAGTTGCATCGTGACAGGGCCGATCTGACCAGTGCCAATCGTTCTCGAATCTATTGTCACTACTGGAGCCAACTCGCCCATCGTTCCTGTACAGAAGACTTCATCCGCCTTATAAAAATCGACCAGTGACAGATCTTCCACAACCACTTGAATTTGCAATTCTGGAGCCATCTCCAGAACCACCGATCGCGTGATTCCGCCCGGGCAGGCCACCCCTCTGGGCGTATGAACCACCCCATTTTTAACCAGAAACAGGTGGGTTGCATTTGTTTCTGCGACAAAGCCTCGTGAATCAAGCATCACGGCATCGTCTGCGCCTGAGAGATTGGCCTCAATTTTGGCGAGAATCGAATTGATCAGGTTGTTGTGGTGAATTTTCGGATCCATCACATCCGGAGATGGTCGACGCACGCTGGATGTGGCCAGTTTCAAGCCTGTTTTATCATAAACCGGTGGCTTGTATTCAGGTAGAACGATGAGAGTCGGACCCTGTTTATTCAGTCGCGGATCCATCCCTGATGTGATTTTGATGCCTCTGGTCAGGGTCAGCCTGATATGCACTCCATCCACCATTTTATTAGCTTCAAGAGTGGCCCGAATTGCATCTGTGATGGCATCGTGCGAAGGGATTTCCACAAACGCCAAAGCCTTGGCAGAATCGCGAAGTCTATCCAGGTGCTCTTTCAGCCTGAAAATCCGGCCGTTGTAAAGCCTCAGCCCTTCCCAGACGGCATCACCGCCCTGCACCACGGAATCAAATGGGCTGATTCCAGGTTCATCTCGCCTCAGAAGTTTCCCGTTCACACTGTAAATCAGGTTCTCGTTGAGTGGATTGTATTTCTGGAGCATGGCATAATCCTTTTACAGGGAAATCCTAAGTTCAGGGTTGAATCCGGTGTTTGGCCATTTGATCGTAAATTGTAATACATTCATCCAGAATGGCTTGACATTCTGGCGGAACTGGCTCGTTTTTGGATTGATAGGGTTCAAACTTTGTCGATTTCTCGACATTGGAGTACCAGTATTTGGCCCAGACACCGTCTGTGGAACGCGTTCCAGCTGCCCAGCTGAGCATGGACGGGTCAAATGCAACGCCGACCGCTTCGCACAATTTCGGCAAAATGATTTCCGGATGGTTCTGTACATCGCGGGCATCGACCACAGCTGGAATCGATCCGTTTCGCTGACAAACATGATCGAAAATGGAGAGCTGCTGAACCAGCCCTGTATCCTCAATTCGAACTTTCGGCAGACCCTTTGCAAGCGATATGATCATGTCGCGAGGGTCGCGGATCAGAAACGCGTTTGTGACTTGATCGAGCCAGTCTCGCGTAACATTAGGTAACATGTGATGAGTCATATGTTTCTGATAGAAAACAGACCGGCTTTCTGGAACAGGGCCGGTCAACCAATCGACCACTTTCTGCCAGTCTGTCTCCTGAGCAGCGATGACCTCGTCGATTCCTGGGTGAGGCAGCCGTGTCACCTTCAAATAATGTGCGTAAAGTGGTTCGTCGCAGACAAAAGTGTCCGCACGGCTGCCCCACGAACGCAGCATGGCGGTCGAGATATTTCTGGGCCCTGACCACATGGCAATCCGGCGTGGTGCATTCATATTCAATTCCGGATCCTTTTTTCTGACTCATGAGTCACCAAAATCATCGAGTATCCATGCGATCCAACTTAAACAATCGGGTGTGTTGTTGCATAGAGCGTTCGGGATTCACTCAATTGCGAGCGATTGGATTGACGGCCCCTGAAACATGGCTTAAGATTTGACACACGGAGAGATGAATCTGGGTGAACGGACTTGGTCGGCAACAACAAAATGGGCTGAAGCGATGGCCGTAACCTACTTCAAACGATTTCGGATGGAGCTGGATTTGAGCTCCTGGAAGCCGGCCAGCGGCCTGCCTGAAGGATACTTCTGGCGCGAGTGGTCAGAGAATCTGCTGGATCTTCATGCCGAAATCAAGTTTTTGAGCTTTAGTCAAGAGGTGGACAGCCACGTTTTCCCAATCTTGGGCGACCGCTGGGGCTGCCAGAGGCTGATGCGTGAGATTCGTCTCAAGCCAGGGTTTCTGCCTCAAGCCACCTGGCTGATCGGCTGTGACCAGGGATATTGCGCGACCATTCAGGGCGTGGTTGACCGCACCGGTTTCGGTTCGATCCAAAACGTGGCCGTGCTTCCCGGTTATCGCCGCAAGGGGCTCGGAAAGGCATTGGTTTCAAAGGCTTTAGAAGGATTCTTAAATTATGGCTTACGCAAGGCCATGCTCGAAGTAACGGCTGAAAACCCGAATGCTGTGAGGATGTATCGGGACCTTGGATTCACGAAAGCAAAGACGACTTATAAAGCGGTGACCAGTGACTGGGTTTAAACTGATTGGGAACGTGTGATTAGAATCAGGCCGGAAATAATTTCTGGTTTTCAAAACCAACCGAAAGCCGGCTTGGTAAAGAAGGGCGTCTGGTTGGGGCTGTTGATGTCCATCGGACATACCTATTAATAGATATCTCCGATGGAGCCCAAGCACTTCAAAACCGGAAATAACGACTCAAATGATTCTGCCTGTCTTTTTCGACATCAACCAGAGTTTATCATCGAAACAGAAGTTACCGCCATTTCTAACAAGCATCACATTGACCTTGTCAGGCATATTTTTGATCATCTCAGGCTGATCATCGAAATAGATTTGAATGTTTTCCCGGGCGACAATCTCGGCCTTTGCTTCGAACGAATCGACGAGAATCAGTTCGTCGTATCTGATGTTAAACTTTGCTAGATCACGGATCGCTTTTTCACGGTCGTCCCGGAAAGTGATAATCGTAACCTTGCCCTTCCAGCAGTGGCTTAGGAATTGAAAGAAAATGGGGGATTCGTCAATACATCCATCAATGTCAATTCCTAGATTAGGATAGGTTATTTCTGTGACTCTGATCAAGGCTTCAGTCAGTTCCTGAAGTTGATTTTTGAGTCGCTCTTTATTCATCTGAAATCCTTACAAGAAGTACAGTAAGACAAAATCATTCTGGATGAAATAGTCGGTCAGCCAGAATGATATCGGAATTTGGAAAGTTTGTCAAATCTGCTGTCCAAGCCTAAATCATGGGATTGGATGGGACTCATCGATTCCGACCGGTGAATTGAGCTTGTTTAACTTCCGCTGTGAAGTTTTTGCGGCATGAGTTGCAACAGATAACTTGACCTCCATTTTGCATGGTGATCTTATAACTGCCAACCGCTCCACATTTGGGGCATTGCGTAGAACCTGAACCGTAAGACATGTTGAATTCTCCGTTGGAATTGTGGGGGATCAGATGATTTTTTCTGGTTAAAACCAGTAGGATCGTACTGCATTTAGAAGTCGAACCAAGTATTTTATTTAAATCGCAGGCTGCGCATGCTTGCCTCGAATAATTCTGCGTAGCGATCCTTATCTTCAGCAAGTGATGAAAATGTTATGGAGAGGAATTTATCAGGACCTGAAAAGTTGCAAGTGGTCTGTATTAGTGGACCAACAACCAGGCTTGTATTTATGATTACATAATAAAACGCTTTTTCAGATTGGTTCGTTTCTAATGTTCCCTCACGGATAAGTTTGAAATCCTTACTGGAGTCTATTGTTTCTTTTGCAGAGTTTTTTGCAAAACTCCTTAGTGATCCAGAATTAGGATGTGACATTATGATATAGTTCGGAGTAAACTTATTTCTGGTGGGGCCTCTGACTGTCTTGAATTCTAATCCAGGAATGCTTTTAAGAATCCAGTCTTTGGGTGCGTCGAATTCAAAATCGACAAAATCGAGTTTAACAAGATTTTCTTGATTTTCTAGCGACTCAGGAACGTCCCGAACAATAACTACCAGAATAAGCATGGAAAAACATGCACACCAAACCCCGATCGGTTTTAAAAACGATCTCCTTGTGTAGCTCGTTCCATAATTCAGCTTAATGAATTCGGTTTGTTCTTTTACTAGTTTAGTGTTCGCCCATCCGATAAATCCTACTAAAAAAAGAAATCTGGAAAAACCGGTTCCAAGTGGGCCATCTGGAATGATCGTCGCGAATAGAAATAAAGGCACTGCAGAGTAGAACCAATACATCGATCGCTTGGCTTTTTCAT
>CAMCFM010000314.1 GCA_945874095.1 Candidatus Kuenenia stuttgartensis | reverse complement strand
TTCAGCGGTGTCTGAACGGTTTCTCGCAGGATACGCAAGTCCCGTTCCTGAATATGACGCCGGTCTTCACGCAAGTGGATCGTGATCAGATCGGCCCCACCCAACTCAGCCATCACGACAGCCGCCACAGGATCTGGCTCTGTGCCACGACGGGCCTGACGAATGGTGGCAATATGATCGACATTCACACCTAGACGAGGAACCATGATTTTCCGTGCGACTCCATCAAGAACAAGCCAGGTCCGAGTCCCCCAGATTTTAGAGGGGCAGGGTGCTTGTCGGATATATTTATCAAACCAGTTTCAGGCCGGAAAATCAAGGATTTCTGATTTGGTGGGCGATGGATATTTTCCGACACCAAGAGAAATATTATCTCTTTCAGTTCATAAGACCGTAGCTGACACGCTCAAGTTTTGATGATGAGGGGTCGAGTTTCTCAACAGAACTTGCTCTCACATTTACAGAAGCCCACAACTTACTTTTGATCACCCAATGCCTTCTTCAACTTCTCTTCGATCCTGCCTATGGCAATCATGGAGCCGGCGGTTGTGATATGGTCATCATCAACGTAAAGGACATTTTTACCATCCAAAGCGAGCACTCCATCATTCTTCATGTATAAATCAGACGTTGGAATCACATCAATATTTTTATATGATTTGGATAGTTTTCTGACAAGTTCACGTCCCTTTTGATGATTGACTGCATTTCCAACCGGTAGGTAATGCCTCGTTCCTTCATTGGGCTGAATTGCTTTGAAACACAAATACTGTAGAATATTCGTGCTTTCCATTTTCAGTTCAGGCGGCTGTTCCATGAGTAGAACTGTTCCAGCGTTTTGCTCTAGAAAACTTAGCAGATCATTCAATTGAAAGCTTTCAGTGTTCGCTGCAATGCTAGCCCACCTTGAACAAATAATCACTACTTTCGGATGCCATTGCTTGATCATACTCAGCCGACTCTCATCATAGTCATATTTTTCAGAGGGAGACATGCGATATGCAAACTGATTGTGACTCAATGGCAAATTGACAAATGGATTCACTCCAGCGATTACCCAAAATGAAGTCTTCAGCTCCATTCGATCTACCACACTTTGAATTCCCTTGGACCACATGGCACCATGAGAGTCACCAAGAACGACAACTTCAGGATTTCCATGTGGCTTTCCACTGATGATCCCACCCGATTTATACGCGTCTCTTGGAGCAACATGTTCGGGGCCTGAGTAACCTTTACCAACGATTACATTTTCGTTCGGGTGCAAGTTGTAGTAGGTTGAGCTGAATTCGGATGGATTGAATGCAGATGTGTCATAAACTCCGTAGACCATGACAGAAAATGCAAGAAAGATGGTCGTTGTATAGAATAGTGCAAGGGTAGAGAGTTTTGCTCTCCCCTTCGTAAACGGCTTCTCAACAAGGAAATAGGAAATGGCCGAAAGCAAAGAAATAATCAGTAATAGAACTGATCCGTGCAACTCTGATTCAGATAGCTTTGCAATGGAAATCACGGGCCAATGCCATAAATAAAATGAATATGAGATCTTCCCGACAAACATCAAAGGCTTACGTGTAAGCAGGTAGTTACAAGGCCCATTCTCAGCGAACTGAATGATTAGGCAGGCCCCCATCACAACCAGAGCCACAAGAGGTCCCAGATCTTTTACAGCGAAAAAACAAAAAACGATAACCCCCAGCCCCAAAATACTCAGGAATGAAGCGTAATCTCGCTTGATGTATGTCTGGTTTGATTTCGAAACAGTCAGTGCCAGGATAGCACCAGAAGTCAATTCCCAGATTCTCGTTGGCAGCAGGTAAAATGTGGCTGCCGGTGACCGGCGGCTTCCAAGAAGAAAGATTGCGTAACTTGCAATAAGTACAACGACCAATAATTGCCTTAAGCACTGTGGTCGAAATCGGTAAACAGAATAGATCAGAATTGGGAAGAAAAAATAGAACTGCTCTTCCACGGATAAAGACCAGGTATGAAGAAAAATATTATGTTCTGATTCAACGGCCCAGTAGTTCTCGCTTCTTCGCCAATAAATGATATTCGCAATTGAAACAAGCGAGGCCAATGCGTTTTCGCCGGCAATTTGAAGATAGATTCTAGATATAAGAAACTTTCCAAAAATTAATGAAGTTGCGATCATCACCACCAGAGCTGGAACTATGCGTCGAATCCGCCTGATCCAAAATCTTTTCAGTGAAAATGTTCCGGATTGCAGCTCGCTGGTGATTATGGAAGTGATCAGAAATCCTGAAATGACAAAGAAAACATCGACCCCGAGAAACCCACCCGGAATAGCACCCACTCCCAAATGAAAGAGAATGACCGGCACGACAGCGACAGCTCGAAGCCCATCAATTTCTGGCCTATATCGAATTGCAGACATTTAGATCCACCTTGATCCTGAAACTTCCCAACGGATGAGAAATATTCCACATACGACCACCTCTCTTGCAAACACCATTAGAATCGACGTCATTTCAAAAGTCAACTACCCAAATCAGATATGACCTGAAATCTGTATTTCACTGAATAAAAAAAGTTTTGAACGTATAGAAGCACCCGAAAAACAGTAGAGGACGTACAATTCTGTGCTTCAAACATCAGAAACCTTCAAAAGATTATGCGTATAGAGCCAAGCAGTCAAAAGCCAGAAATAAAACCACATCAGAATTTAATCGATAATGACAATTGTAAACCTCATATGGCAAAGCCGAAAGTGGTTAAAACACAAATTGCACGACTAGGACCAAAATCAATCCGAAAGCGAATTTAAAAGCAACTAAAACATATTGACGAAAGGGGTGAAGATCCTCTTCTCCCTCCCCCCCCACCAACTTATGGATCTTAGACGACTGACTTCGCAAACAGATCCTTCACGGCCTTACCCTTACCATCCACCGTCACATAGAAAGGCCGCTTTTCGGTTTCGAACATCGTGGCCGGCGAAATCCCCAAAGCCGTGTAAATGGTTGCGTGAAGGTCTGAGATGGAAACTGGATCCTTGATCGTCACCAGAGGTCGCTCAGGTGCGGTCTCGCCGTGCAGGTAGCCCCGCTTCATCCCGCCTCCAAACATCAGCACTGAGCCGGAGCCGGTGAAGTGCCGGTGAAGACCATACTGCGACATCTTCTCCATCTTCTCTGTCTTGACCCTTGACTGATCCTGAGCCGTGCTGCCCGGCACGCCTTCAATCATCATGTCTCGGCTGAATTCGCTGGCAAGAACGATCAAAGTCCTGTCCAGCAAGCCCCTGGCATCCAGGTCTTTAACAAGTTGAGCAATCGGACGATCAATTTCGTTCTTCATCCGGGCATACGTTTCGTGGCCGTTTTCATGCGTATCCCAGTGATAAAACGGAATATATTCCGTCGTCACTTCAATAAATCGGGCCCCTGATTCCACCAACCGACGAGCCAACAGACAACCTTGACCAAAATGGCTGGCACCATAGGCATCAGTAGAGTTTTTTGACTCTTTGGTCAGGTCAAAAGCGTCGCGGTCCTTAGAGCTCAAAAGCCGGTGTGCATTGTCAATCGACCTCAGCATCGACTCTTGATGATAATCGCTCGCCACATCGCCCAACGGGCTCTCTTTTATCATCGCCTTCAAAGCCCTTTGACGCATCTCATAACGCTGTGCCGTCATACCTTTAGGAGGCTGAACAGCTGAGATGGCATCCCCCGGGAACGGCAAATTGAACGGCCCATACTCACTACCCAGAAACCCAGCTGTGGTAAAGGCTTTCAGCTCTTCCTGCTCGCCATTGCCTTCAAGCCTCTGGCCAATGTTGATAAAGGCGGGAATGGCTGGATTGATCGGCCCCAAAAGCCGCGATATCCAGCTCCCAATATGCGGAGCAGCCACGGTTTGTGGTGGAATGTAGCCTGTATGCCAGTGATACTGGTGGCGAGAGTGCAGAATGTTGCCCAGATCAGCCACCACGTGTGACCGGATCAGGCTGGCTTTATCCATCACCGAAGCCACATTCTCCAAACCCTTGGTGATCTTGATATTGTCCACAGCGGTGTCGATCGCCGGGAATGTCGAGAGGATCTTATCCGAGGGCAGCCCCACGGAAAATGGCTCGTAACGCTTCGGGTCAAATGTGTCAGGAGCCGCCATTCCGCCGCCCATCCACAGAAGGATTACGGAATCGGCCGTCGGCTTCAGCAGGCGGGGCTTGTCAGGAGCAGCCGACATCAATCGCGGCGAACCCGTTCCAAGCATCGCCAGTGATGCGGCTGAGGCTGTCCTCATCAAATCACGTCGCGATACCAGTCGTTCAATCTCTCGTTCAAATGAGTTCATAACCTTCCACTCCCCTTCAAATATCAAGCACTTCGAAATTGTTCTTTTTTGAGTGTCAGAATCAGCGGATCAGCTGGAATTCAGGCAACATGACCACCACCCAGATCAAGTCAGCCAACGATTCCGGTGTCGGCTTATCCGTCAGAATCTCGCGAGCCGTGCCACGTTCAGATGTTTTAGGCAAACGCGAAAGTGCGTCCTGAAAAACTTCGTCAATGATCCTATCCACAGACTTGCCCTTCTGATCCGCCAGAACTTTCGCCGCTCCCGCTTTCAGTAAGTCCGTCACCCGCTGTCCATTCGATAAATCCAGAGCCTGAAGCGTGGTCAGAAGTTCGCCTCGCTGAGTCACCACTTGCTCACGATTCGGTCGGCCAAGGCTCCGCTGAAGTGCATCGCAATCCATCAGTGAGGCTCGAACCTTCGGGCCTTCAGTGGCCGAATCTTCATGCCTCCCAGGGATAGTCACAGGGGCAACAGGCTTGTCAGGCGATGTTCCGGTGATTGTCCACAAAGCGTCGATAAACTGTTCAGCCGTAAGCCGTTTCAGCTCAGGGCCCAGAAAGACGTAATCCTCGACAGCCACGTTTTCCGAATGAGGGCTGCAAACCGTCTGGTAAGCCCTGCTGGTAGCGATATGGGCCATCAATGCCTTGAGGTCGTACTTCTGATCGGCCAGATAATTGGCCAGATAATCCAAAAGATCGGCGTTCCACGGCGGTGTGCCCATGGCGTCAACTGGATGAACCAGCCCGTGACCGAACATCTTTTGCCAAATCCGATTCACAATCGTACGACGGAATCGACCGTTATCCGGATGCACCACAAGATCGGCAGTTTGCCGTAACCGATCTTCTTTGGGGGCTTTCGGATCAATCGAACCAAGCTCGGGAAATAGAAACCTGGCCTGAGCCATTCGGCCCGTCGGAATATCGCAGCGGTTGATCTCAACAGGCTTGTCCGAAACAATCGCAGCCAGCCCATAAGCATCTTCGAGCTTCCACTTATCGACAAAACTATCGTGGCAACTGGCGCATTTCAGGTTGGCCCCGAAAAAGACCTGACCAACATTCTGGGCAAATTGGACTTCCCTCACCTGACTGGCATTCACACGGCCTCTCCACTGAATCCCATAAATAAAGCCTTCGCTCTCTTTCGTAGGACTGATCAGCTCATGCACAAACTTGTCGTAAGGCTTGTTGTTCAAAAGTGCCTCGTAAAGCCATTTACTAATAGGCTTGCGGCCACCATCAATAAAACCGGTACCTTTGTAATCGTTGCGGAGTAGGTCGTTCCAGAATGAAAGCCAGTGATCAGCATAAGCTGGGCGGTCGTCCAGAATCCGCCTTACCAGCATGGCTCGCTTGTTCGGATCTGTGTCTTTTAGAAATTTTTCGAGTTCGGATGTGGGCGGCAAAAGACCAGCCAAGTCCATATAAACCCTTCGTACGAATGACAAATCGTCAAGTACGGGCGGTGGACTTTGCTTTTTCGAATCCCAATAAGTTTTCACAAT
>CAMCFM010000313.1 GCA_945874095.1 Candidatus Kuenenia stuttgartensis | reverse complement strand
ATGTCGCAGGCGTTCGATAAAGTGTATGAAGTGGCCAAGTCGCGAAACCTGTCGCTCAGGCTGGCTGCGTTTTATGTGGCCATCGAGCGGGTAGCCAAGGCCACGGAACTGGGTGGATTTTGAGGCAGAGGAGTCGGACTGATTTTTTCCTCAACCCGTCCCACAGAGTCACCCGCCCGGTCATGTAGGATTTTGGGCGGGGTCGCTCTGTATACGATCAGGCCGAGAAAAACGTCCCGATTTGGTATGGTTTTGGTTTTCTTTGTGTACGCCATGTCCCCTGACATGATGGCGGGCTTTAGTTTTAATTTTCAGGACAACCGAAACGGCAAAAACCCGCTTCTGAGCGTGGTTGGGGTTTAGAAGCAGGTGGGATTCATCCCAACCTGCTCTGCTGGCCTCGGCTGGGTGGGATGATGGAATGAAACGGACACTCATCCCGATTTCACTCCATTTTTCCTACGATTGATTCGGCATCTGCACCAAAATCGACTGATGAAATTCCTGCCAGTTTCATGCTGAAAGCAACGGCCATTTTTTTACTGCAATCAGAAACACGATCGCGGCAAAACCCATCAAGATTTGCGATGGTTCTGGAACGGTGGTGAATTCAATCGCTGTCCGAAGTCCCAGACGATCAGCAGAACCAGTCCAGGCCGAACCAGTCCAGGCCCTTGAAGTTTTGCCAGTATCTCCACTCCGGGCAAATGCCATTCCGGAATTGCTACCATCAGTCACGATGATATCCATCAACAGGTTTTCCCCTGAACTGGGGTTATAGATAAACGACGCTGCTGACACATCAAAGATTAACCGGTAGGTGAGATCACCGCCGATGACCGATTGGGAAAAATTCGGATTTTGCAGAACCGTTGTCAATGAACCGTTGATATTTGCATCCAGATTTGGATCAAGTGCACCCACCGCAACCTGAGTCTGATTGAGTCGCAAGTTGATCCCGGCTGCATAGGTCCCTGAAATGTCAGATGAAAATCTAATTGCATTGATCCGTACTGGTCCAATGTCACCAAAAAGCGACGCTGCGTAAACTTGTTGATACCTGAATTCGCCTGCTTGCGTAAATGGGTAGGCGTTCCAGCCTTCTGTAGGCCCACGTGTCACCACCATCATATCAACGGCATTGGCATGATTGGTTTCCAGCGCAAACCCAAGCATGACAATCATGCAACTAAGTCTGGCCAGTAATGAAAATCTGTGATGTCTCATAGGAAAAAGCAACTTTCTCAGGTGAGGGCGGTTCGGAACTGCCCGATTGATTGCAAACTTTACTTACTCGGACGAGATGTCCCCAATAGTTATAGCGAGAATGCTCGGCAAAACAGCTCAAAGAAACTTCTGATTTTCTATCCATTCAGTTTGGCGTTCACCTTCAGTATCCAACGGGCAAATCTGTTACCAATCCGATGGATTTCGAGGGATGCCACATGGTTTCCGACTTAAAACCATCATAAATCCGAGCCATCTGGACGATAAAGGTTGACTCTGCCAATGACTCACTCCTAAGATTCATTAGGCTAAAAGATAAGTCGGCAACCGTTTCGGAAGCCACTTTTTGCCTGACCAGAATCCAGCGAAGGTTCAAAATCTATTGAGTAGCGATCAAAGCCAGAAGCGTCGCGAGCGGTGCATCCTTGCAGGTGCCTTGTTGCCGAACGGTGTTTTTAACCCGAACGATCCGCTTGACGAAATTCGAGGGCTGGCGGAAACGGCTGGCCTGACCGTTCTGGGATCGTTGGTTCAAAAGCGGCCTTATATTGACGTAGCCACTTACCTTGGAAAGGGTAAGGTGGAAGAGCTCAAGAATCTTGTAGAAGCCCACGAAGCCGATCTTGTGGTCTTCGACAACGATCTTGCACCAAGCCAGACCCGTAACCTGGAACGTGCTCTGGACGTGAAGGTGATCGACCGGACGGAAGTGATTCTGGATATTTTCGCATCGCGAGCCAGCACCCACGAATCGCACCTTCAGGTCGAATTGGCCCAGCTTGAATATGCTCTGCCACGCCTGAAACGAATGTGGACTCACCTCTCTCGATACAAAGGCGGGATCGGTGTGCGTGGTCCTGGCGAGAAGCAGCTTGAGGAAGACCGCCGTCTGGTCGTCCATAGAATTCAAGACCTGAAGGCCAAGCTCTCGAAAGTGCTGGCCCGGAAGGAACGTCAGGTCTCCAGTCGTGGAGAGATTCCCACAGTCGGGATTGTCGGCTATACGAATGCCGGTAAGTCCACATTGATGAACGCTTTGACCGATGCCGGAGTGCTGGCTGAGGACAAACTTTTTGCCACCCTCGACACCCGCACCCGCCGATGGAATTTTCGCGGCGGTGGCTATGCACTTCTCTCCGATACTGTCGGATTTATCCGGAACTTGCCGCACTCACTCGTGGCGTCGTTCAAGGCGACTCTGGAAGAGGCTCGACAGGCCGATCTGCTGCTGCATGTGGTGGATGCTTCCAGCACCGAGGCTGAAAAGCAAATCAAGGCTGTGAAGGAAGTTCTGCGAGATCTCGGGCTTGAAGATCACCCCACGATCATGGTTCTGAACAAGGCCGATCAAGTGCCGGATCGCTCCTTTATTGACGTCCTGAGAGCCCATCACGAAGAGTCGATCGTGGTCTCTGCGTTTAAAAAAGAGGGCTTGGACCGCTTGGAACTGGCTGTTCGTGAGAAGCTCCACGAACTGGCCGTAGAAACCGAAGTCGTTTTTGAACCGGCTCTGGGCAAATTGGTGCACTACCTGAACCAGAATGCCTCGATTATCGACCAGCGATTTGAAGATGAGATTGTACGGATCCGCTGCCTGTTGCCCAGGCGGTGCTTTACGTACATGACCGAGAATGGGGCAAAGCTTTATCCAGTAGATAAATACGAAGTTTCAGCCCATTCGTAAAACGGGAGCTCCAAAATGATTGCCGGGCAAGTTCTATGCGACGGCTGAATTTTGGAGTGATTCCTTGCCTGTGTAGGCCATCTCCGTTGACATGGCGGGATTTAGCTTTATTCTTTAGAGCGAAGCAAGTTGTTTGTTTGTGTTATGTTACAGGTGTATTGACTGAAAGAGCGAAATCCCGCCCGGTCAAAGGACCGTGCCCACAGAAATCCACTTCTGAGCGTGATTTGGGGTTTAGAAGGATGTTTAAATACCATCACAGCTTGTGGGGCGCTCGGCCCTTGCTCGCGCTGCGGATTAGTTTTGGTTCATCTGACAGCTCACTGATCCTTGTTCGTCGGTGCTCATGTATTCGTTCAAAAAACATGTGGGGACTCCCCAAGCGGATCCGAAAAAGATACAATTCAGTCCAGAATTGGATCGCTAAAACGGTCGATGGTCGATGTGCGACGTGGCCGGTGAATGAGCAACCTGAATCTAAATGACAGTCGGATTACGGCTGTCGAGCTTGATAGTGATCCTCTCAAAGGAAGCCCTTTCGATGCAGAAGCCACGCTTGATGACCCCCGGCCCAGCACCTGTCCCTGAAGATGTTCTGTTGGCGATGGCCCAACCGGTCATCCACCACCGATCTGCCGAAGCCAAGCAAAACATCGTCGAATCCGTGGCTGGCCTCAAACAAGTTTTCAAAACCGAAAACGAAATCTTTATTTTAACCGCTTCTGGCA
The DNA here is from genome assembly GCA_945874095.1 of Candidatus Kuenenia stuttgartensis. Lineage (GTDB taxonomy): Bacteria > Planctomycetota > Planctomycetia > Isosphaerales > Isosphaeraceae > QWQI01. Next base: position 2,223 of record CAMCFM010000313.1, on the reverse strand, counting down.
CTGGCGCCATGGAAGCTGCCGCTGTAAACACCGTCCCGAAGGGCGGTAAGGCACTGGTGTTGAACGCCGGCTGGTTCTCAGCCCGTTGGGGTAAGGTTTGTCAGGCCTATGGGATCGAAGCGGTCATGCTCGACACCGAGTGGGGCCAGCCTGTGGACCCAACCCGCGTAGCCAACGCTTTGTCTGAACATCCCGATACAGCCTGCGTCATGGGCACATTGTCCGAAACCTCGACCGGTACAGGCCATCCAGTGGAAGCGATCGGCAAAGTCGTGGCCAAAACCGATGCCGTGTTCGCTGTCGACGGCATCTCAGGCATAGGTGCCATGGAATGCCATACGGACGCCTGGGGCATTGACCTTCTGTGCGTTGGCTCGCAAAAAGCTTTGATGCTTCCTCCCGGCCTCGCCTTTGTCTCTGTGAGCCAGAAGGCTTGGAAGAAGATTGACGCGTTTGATTCGCCGAGCTTCTATTTCAACCTCAAAACAGCTCGTAAAAAGATGGTTGAATTTGATACGCCTTACACTCCTGCTCACACTCTGATCATCGGCTTGAAGGTGGCTTTGAACAGAATCCTCGCTGAAGGCGTGGAGAATGTCTGGGCCCGCCACAAACGCATGAGCGATGCCTGTCAGGCAGGTGTTCAAGCTCTCGGACTGGCTCTTTTCTCAGCCCGACCAGCTGAAGGTCTGACAGCTTTCGTGGTGCCTGAAGGTGTGAAGGATTCAGCGATCCGAAACAAACTCCAGGAGAAGTTCGGGATCTACACCGTAGGCGGTCAGGATAAGCTCAAGGGCAAGATTGTCCGGATTGGCCACATGGGTTACACCGACGAACTTGATGTAATCTCCGGCTTGGCCGCTCTCGAAATGGTTATGGCCGAAGTGGGCTATCCAGTTCAGCCAGGTATCGCCGTAACAGCTGCCCAGAGAGTGCTTTTGAGCCCGTATAAAACGATCTGACAGGGCTGAACCGAAGCGGTTCAGATCGTCATATAAACTCATCAAAACCATTGGGATGGCTTGATCCAATCGACCTTTTTTGGACAAGCCATCCAATACTATTGATACGAAGAATGGTATATTTGGTCAGAGACTGGTATTTTGATGCCATCTGATCTGACCCTTTCACGCTCCAAAAAAATCGATCTAGGAGAGTTTGCCCCGTGGCCTATCGCATTCTGGTGACTGACAAGCTGGCGGATGAAGGCCTCGAAATTCTCCGCTCCAACCCTGACTTTGAAGTCGTTGTCAACACAAAGTTTGACAAGGCAGGCTTGATCGCAGCCCTTCAAGAGGCCGACGGTATTGTGATTCGATCCGGCACCCAGTTGACTGCCGAAGTTCTCGAAGGGCAGACCCGTCTGAAGGCCATTGTCAGGGCCGGTGTGGGGGTCGACAATATTGACGTTCCCGCAGCCTCGAAGGCCGGTGTGGTGGTCATGAACACGCCTGGTGGGAATACCATCAGCACCGCTGAACACACCATGGCTCTGATTCTTTCGCTCTCCCGAAACATCGCTCCTGCCTGTGCCACCATGAAAAATGGCGGGTGGGATCGCAATAAATTCACCGGTACGGAACTCTCTGGTAAAACGCTGGGCATCATTGGCCTGGGCCGGGTCGGGCTGGCAGTGGCCCAGCGGGCTCGTGCTTTTGAGATGAAAATTGTCGGATTTGACCCGTTCCTGACCGCCGAGAAGGCCGCTGAACTTGGCATCATATCCATTCCTCGCCTGAACGACCTCTGGCAGCACTGCGATTACATCACTCTGCACACTCCGCTTTCGGCTGAGACTCGCAATGTGGTCGGCACCGAAACCATCGCCAAGATGAAAAAAGGCGTGCGCATCATCAATTGTGCACGCGGCGGACTTGTCGACGAACAGGCCCTGCGCGAAGCTCTGGACGCTGGTCAAGTGGCCGGCGCCGCTTTCGACGTATTCGAGCCAGAGCCTCCATCGTCTGACAATCCAATTGTGATGCATCCTAAAGTGCTGGTCACACCACACCTGGGAGCATCTACCGAAGAAGCTCAGATCAATGTGGCGATTGAAGCTGCCAATCTGCTGACCGACTATTTCGGTAAGGGCCAGGTTCGGTTCTCAGTCAATTTACCGAGCATGGACAAAGCCGAACTGGCCGACCTCAGGCCTTATCTCGACCTCGGACGCCGCTTGGGAATGCTGCATTCGCAGATGGATCGCGGCACCATTCAAGGCAT
>CAMCFM010000312.1 GCA_945874095.1 Candidatus Kuenenia stuttgartensis | reverse complement strand
AGGCCCGTGATTCAAAAGCCCAGGCCAACGGCCTCGTTGTATATCACATCTTTTGGGTAATTTTCTGGGATTAAAGTATAACAGCTTGATCATAGAGGCTTTAAGCACCAACGGTGCGGTACATACCAGCCTAGGCCAACGGCCTAAACTTCAATCACGCTCAGAAGCGGATTTCTGTAGGCCCGGTCCCCTGACCGGGCGGGTTTTCGCTATTTCAATCAATACGCATGTAAAGCATTACACAAAAATGGTTTGCGTCGTTCTGAAATTAAAGCCAAATCCCGCCATGTCAGGGGGACATGGCCTACATAACATGTTGTCGATTTAAGGATTATGAATCGCCGTTGGGCTCCGCTCCAAATCTCAGACTAAACTCCAGATTTCAGAATGAGAGGGGTATAGTAAGACGCGCACAATCTTTTGGGAAATGGCTATCCGCCATAGAAAATCCATGCAACCCATCATGAAACCACATGATATGATATAGGTGCGATGAAGACTAAGGGGTCAGTGGGGCATCTTCATCACAATCATGCGAAAATCGTTACTGATTCATGACTCACGATCACCTCCCAAATATCTTCGATTCGTATTCCGACCAAGGCAATGGCCCGGCGGTCGTGCTGCTGCATGCCCTTCTGCTCGATCATTCGATGTTCAGCCATCAATCGGAATCCCTTTCTAAACAAGGGTTTCGAGTGATCGCCCAGAGTTATGCCGGCCATGGCCGTTCAAATCGGCTGCACGGCGAGCCAAGCGTGGAAGCCATGTCTGATCAAGTGTTTACGTTGCTTGATCAGCTCCAGATCACAGAGCCAGTCATTCTCGGTGGTTTGTCCATGGGTGGTTATGTCGCGTTTGCTGCCTGGAAGAAATTTCAGGATCGCATTCGAGGGCTGATCCTGATGAACACCAGAGCGGTTCCGGATACGACTGAAGAAGCTGCAAACCGTCTCAGGGCTTGTACTTTGATCCGTCAGGCGAAAAGCATCAGTCCGCTTGCTGCGACCATGCTCCCACGGATCTTGGGTAAAACCACAGTCGGTTATCAGCCACATGTCTGGCAAAAGGTGGCCAGGATTCTTGACCTCACAGATGTCGAGGCGGCTTGCGATGCCCTTCTCGCACTTTCCACACGTCCTGATCGTCGGCCGATGCTTGAATCCATTGATGTTCCAACGCTTGTTCTTGCAGGTGAAGAGGACGTGATCAGCACGCCCGGAGAGATGGAACAGATTGCGTTTGGGATTCGTGGGGCCGAATTTGTCACCATTCCCAAAGTCGGTCACCTGACTACCCTTGAGTCGCCTGACCATGTCAGTTTGGCTCTCTCAAAATTCCTGAAAACCCATTTCTGAAACGTCAGTCGGACGTAACCATAAAGAAGTCCTGAAAATGCCTGATCGATCCTCCGACCACCATATCATCAACACCCAGCGTGGTCTCGAAGAACTGGTTGCTCACCTATACGAAGCAGGTACATTTGCTTTCGATACGGAATTTATCCCTGAAGAAACCTATGAGCCAGAGCTTTGCCTGATTCAAATAGCAACACACACTCGACTTGCAGTGATTGATCCACGAGTGATCCCGAATTTGAATGTCTTCTGGACTGCCGTTGTCGATCCAACCCTGCGAGTGGTGGTTCATGCCGGTTCCGAAGATCTGAGGATCTGCAATCTTCAAACAAGTCAACTGCCCACTTATGCTTTTGACATTCAGCTTGCAGCCGGACTTTTGGGGTCATCCTACCCAGCCTCACTCAGCTCACTGGTGCAGCGATATACAGGTCAGTCAGTGCTTTCGAGTGAAACCCGCACGGACTGGCGCAAGCGTCCTCTCAGTCCAAACCAGATTGAATACGCGCTTGATGATGTCAGGCACCTCCTCTTTATTGCCGACACCCTGAATGCCCGCCTGAACGAGATGGGGCGCGGTCACTGGTATGAAGAGGAATCAAAAATCCTGTTGCAGGAGATTGCCCGGCGTGATGATCCATCGCGCTGGAAGAGGCTTTCTGGAGTGCATACGTTGAATCGGCGAAGTCTGGAAATCGCTCGTCAGCTGTTCGCCTGGCGTCTGGAAACGTCGATTGCCACGAATCGCCCTGTCCGTCAGTTCATGCGTGATGATTTGCTGGTAGGAATTGCCAAACGCCAGCCACGAAGCCGGGGCGATTTGGAAAGTCTCCGCGATTTCAATCGCCCCAACCTGCTCAAAGCCGGCGGGGAAATCATGGCGATTATTGGTGATGCCATGAAGGTGCCAGAGGGCGATCTGCCGAAGCTCCCAGAGCGTGTGGACGACCTTGCAGGTGGTTCCATGCTGGTCGGCATCCTGACGGCGGCTCTGGCCTTTACCTGTGCTCATGCCAAGGTGGCACAAGGACTTGTGGCAACCATTGGCGATATTAAAGAGCTTGTCAGGTGGCATCTCGATGGTCGGCCTGAGACAGAGATTCCCGCTCTGATGGAATCATGGAGAGCCGAGGTCTGTGGTCAACTCATGCTCGACGTGCTTGAAGGCCGCAAAGCCATTCGCGTGATCGATCCATCTGCAGAAGTGCCTGTCAGGATCGAGTAAACCTCAATCCTGAAAGGGCTTAAACTTTTGAGCCTGTTCTCTTCCGTTTGACGATTGAGACATCTGGTGGATCACTGAGGGTTGGTGATCTCAGGTTTATCTTCATTCGCAGGTGCCGTCGCCGCAGGTTCGGTTGGGGCGACTGGGGTGACAGGCTTGTTTTCAGCCTTTTTCACCACAGGCTCGACTTGTGGTAGTGAGATGGAAAGCCGGCCTGGGGCGGCCACAATCAACTCGCCTTCGGTGATCCCGGTTTTCACTTCGGCATAACTTTCGTTCATCATGCCGATCTCAACCGACCTCCATTGAAAGGTCGTGCCGAACGGGACCGCTACGAATGGCTTTTCGTTGACAAACATGATGCTATCGACTGGTAATCGTAGTGAGTTATCTCTCGTCGAGACGTCGAACGAAATCTCGGCTGCCATGCCGGGCCTTAATCCGTCAAATCCACCTTGCTCGATGGAAACGGTCGCGACATATGCCCTGATGTCGGCCGAAAAACCCTTCGGAGGGGCGGGGATGGCTGTAATCTCGGTTACGGTGCCTGTCATCGGCCTGTCGTTGAACGCGTCGACCAGAATTTGAGTCCTCTGGCCCTTTTGAATATAAGAAATCTTGGATTCATTGATCTGGGCCTTCACCAGCATCCTGCTTGGATTTGGCAGTTTGAACACCGCCTGGCCTTCACGAACCGTGGCTCCTTCGGCGATCTGAGCCTCGCTACGGCCCCACATGTTCGACTCGTTTGCATAAACAACGATCCCGTCGCGAGGAGCAACCATCTTGCAGTTGACAATCATCTCCTCAAGTTTCTTCTGGCGATCCACTTCCAGTTGGTATGCTTTCTGGATCGCATAAAGGTCTGTGCGGACGGCTTCAATCTTGGCCTGAAGCTCCTTCATGATTCGTGGGGAGGTGAATTTTTCGAGCCGGTCCTGCATCCCCATCGCTTCTTCCAGCATGATCTTGTTCTTGGTGTTGTCATTTTCGTCAGCCCGAAGCTGGGTGTCGGATCGCAAACCTTTACTGACCTGATCTTTCGACCATGCCAGAGTTTTCATCGACTGATTCGTTCGAAGCTCGCACTGAGCAATGTATTGATTGAGGAGCATCTTGTCTTGAGGGAAAACGCCGTCTCGGAACTCCTCAAGTCCGATTTCAGCCACTTCCAGAGTCTTTTTGACTTGCTCCAAGTCGCTTTTGACGCCCGTGACGCGGATTTTCTGAGATTCCAGAGCGGTCCGGAATGTCGACGAATCAAGTTCCGCAACAAGGTCGCCAGGCTTAACAGAAGTCCCTTCAGGCAATATGCTTATGATTTTTGTGGAGCCAGAGTTTCCGCCACCACCCATGCCTCCGCCGCCGCCTCCGCCTCCGCGTCCACCACCACCGCCACCGCCACCACGCATTCCGCCACCACCGCCACCTCCTCCACGCATTCCACCGCCACTACCGCCACCGCCACCGACTGCACGAAGTGAGGAGACATATTTTGGAATCATATAAGAAAAGCTGCGAATGCGAGGACGCACTAATGGCGGCATCATTGTTCCACCACCGCCACCGCCACCACCACCACGCGATCCACCACCACCAGCCATGGAGCCAGCTCCGCTAGAACCACCTGTTGCTCCTCCACCACCGCGTGCACCTCCGGTACCACCGCCACCGGCACCGCCGCCAGCACCGGCACCGCCGCCAGCACCGCCGCCTCCACCCATTGCACCACCACCGCCACCTCTGGACATTCCACCGCCGCCGGTCATTGCTGATCCGGTTGTTGCGGAACTGACGGTACCCAGAACGGCTTCCACTTTACACTTCACGGTCGCGTTGTCAGAGCTTTCGAGGGAGCCGCTCTCGACCACGGTCACAGAAATGGCGCCTCGATCGGCTTTCACCAGAGCGACTTCAGTGTTGCCCGACTGGCTCTCGCGTCTGGCTTCGGCAAACTTCCATGCCCCGAAACCTACGCCAGAAAGTACCAGCAATGTCAGAATTCGTGATAACCATCGCATCGTGGAGAACTCCTGCTGAGAACCGCTGCAAAGCGATCTCATGCATTCCATGGGCACTGATGCCGTTCTAAACGGTATACACCGAACGGCTTCAACCAGTAGGGGCGTTAGTTCTATCAGCGTCAAATTGGGCGGATCCGGGCCCGAGATTCCGGGCGATTCGTGCAATTATGATTGATTATCGACATCTATCACGGTCCAGTCAATTCATATCATCGTTTTAACCGACTTTTCCGTCCTGCCCGCATAACCCCTACAACCGACATCTAACTTTTGAAAATTCTTGGAAATTGTGTCCAATGTCTCTCAAATGTCCGATATCGTTTATTTTTATCACAGAAACAGAACTTTTTCAGAAAAAACTCTCAAGTTTTCTGGAAAGTGCCTTACCCTGTGTCATACCCGTCAAATGGATTGATTAGTTACGGGGATGAGTCCGGTGAGACCCTGAACGGATCGGGGCCGAATTGGGCGTGACTCTTTCCTCCTGAAGCTACATTGATCAACCACTTGACGATGGGAGTTGTCCACAGTGACAACTAATTCAGCGAAAAGCCCTCACAGGTTGAGTGCCCCTGCCGATTTGCATCTCCTTTACCGGAAGCCTTCAAACAAGGCACGTGCAAATCGCAAGCGGGTCTCGATGGAACAGCTGGAGAGTCGTATTGTGCTCTCCAGCTATGAGTTAAGCATCAATCAGTGGGCCAGTAAAGATCGACTGACTTATTCCATACCAGCCGATGGAGTGGTCTGGTATCACGGAGTGAATCAGATGAACTCGAGTTTTGATAATTTGTTGGGCCCTGGCTGGAAGTTGGCCATCGCCGAAGCGATCAGCGAGTGGTCGAGCGCGGCGAATATCGACATCGCTCAAGTTGTCGATCAAGGTGGCGATTCTGATTATGAGGGGCTCCCCCAAGGCGATCCCCGATTTGGAGATATCCGAATCGGCGGATACGATTTTCAGAACAAAGTCACCATGGCCTTGAGTGAAGGCCCACCGCCTTCTGGATACACCCGGGCTGGCGACATTCAAGTCAATACAGGGCTAAACTGGAACCTGGGGAAGGATTATGACTTCCAAACCGTCATCCTCCATGAACTTGGCCATTCCCTCGGACTGGAGCATCCAACCGACTCCACTTCGATCATGTATGAACGCTACCAAGGCATACGTCGTTCGCTAGAACCTGGCGATCTGCAAGGTCTTCTCGAAATCTATGGGCCAAGAAAGCCTGATTCTCTAAACGCACAAGGTT
>CAMCFM010000311.1 GCA_945874095.1 Candidatus Kuenenia stuttgartensis | reverse complement strand
GTCAAATTCGAACGATTCCGCACCGCCATTCCGGAGAAGTCCCCCCTTGCTTAAGCAACTTTCCGACTGGCTCGATAACCGAACCGGCTACAAACACCTCATCAGCGAAACCCTCGACGAACCCGTCAAAGGTGGGGCTCGCTGGAAGTATGTTTTTGGTTCGGCCGTCACAACAGCCTTCATGATGCAACTGGTCACTGGCATCTTCCTGATGACAGCCTATAGCCCAAGCTCATCCACAGCTTGGGGTTCCGTCTATTTTATCAGCTATGAGATGGTCGGCGGATGGTTCGTGCGGGGCATGCACCACTTTGGCGCTCAGGCCATGGTCATCCTGCTCTTCCTTCACTTGATCCAAGTCCTTGTAGCAGGAGCTTATCGAGCACCTCGGGAAGTCAATTGGTGGCTCGGCATGGTCCTCCTGTTCATCACCCTCGGATTCAGCCTGACCGGCTACCTCCTGCCGTGGGATCAAAAAGGCTACTGGGCTACCAAAGTTGCCACAAACATCATGGGCATCACGCCTTTGGTGGGCGCTCAGGTTCAAAAGGTGGTCGTCGGTGGCAGCGAATACGGGAACCAGACACTCACCCGATTCTTCGGCATCCATGTCGGCGTACTTCCAGGACTTCTGGTTCTAACCCTGGCCGCCCACATCATGGTGTTTCGTCGACATGGTGTCACGGCACCGAAAAATGCGACTGGCTCCGAACCATTCTGGCCCAAGCAAGTCTTTATGGACACAGTGGCTAGCGTGGCCGTGGTAGGCGTGGTCGCCTTCTTTGCCGTTGCGGAACGGGGTGCCCCACTTGATGCACCTGCCGAGCCAAGCTCAAGCGACTATCCAGCCCGCCCGGAATGGTACTTCTTAAGCCTGTTCCAACTCCTTAAGAATCCAGCATTTGCAGGCGAGAACGAGATCATTGGTGCGATCATCGTGCCAGGTGCAATCGTAGCAGCCCTGTTCGCTTTCCCCTTGCTGGACAAACTCTTACCACGCAAGTTGGCCCACTTTCTGGCCTGTGGGCTCGTCTTCGGGCTAACCGGAATTGCCGGCCTGCTGACGATGGATGCGATGAAAGAAGACTCCGGCAACGCTGACTTTCAGATCAGTCGTAAAAAAGCCGATGTGGCTCGTCAACGGGCCCTCTTTCTGGCAGGTCACCCGAAAGCAGGCGTACCTCCAGAAGGTTCACGTTACGTTTTGCTGAACGATCCATTGCACACCGGCCTGCAGATCCTCGAACAGAAGTGCTTGTCCTGTCACTACATGAATGGTAAAGGCGTGATGGAACGCGGCAAGGACGGGAAGTTGGCGATGACCAAACAGGTGGCCTCCGACCTCTCCGGTTTCGGCTCGAGAAGTTGGGTTCGTGGGCTTTTGGCTAACCCTGACGATGCGAAATATTTCGGCACCACGCCTCAATGTGGTGGCATGAAACGCTGGAAAAAAACTTCCAAGCTCAAGCCTGACGAACTCGATAAAGTCGCTGATTTCGTTGCAACTTTTGCAAAAATTGCCGACGACGAAACCGCTGACGACTGGTTGTCCAAAGAGGAAATCTCCAAGCACCCTGGCCTGGAACTTTTCAAGAAAGACTGTGGCCGATGTCACACCGTTGATCCCGGTGGAGCGTTGGGCGAAGGCGGCGAGGAAGAGGCTCCGAACCTGTTTGGCTGGGGAAGTCCACGCTGGACTGACCGGATGATCCGTCATCCAAACGCCGCTGACCGCTACGGATTCCTTGAAGCCAAGGATCAAATGCCGGGCTTCGACGAAACAGAACTGCCCGACCGTGAGATGAACGTGCTGATGAAGCTTCTTAAGGGAGATTACATTCCCAACCCAGTGGAACCAGATAAGTCAGGATCGCATTGATTCTGACCTGATCCCCAGCTGGATTTTGACATAAGGACGCCAGAGAGTTTTTCTCTGGCGTCCTTCGTGTTTGCGCACCAAAATCCAAACATACTGCTTATAACGGATATTTTTCAGCCGTAATAACATCCTTCAAAACAAGTTAGATGCGATTCAGGCCTGATCGGCTGGTGAACCTTAAAAAGCTGACGGCACCCAAATCCACTGACCGTTCCAACATAGCCGCTGATCAATCAACGGATAAGACTGGTGCGTTGGCCAAATCGAGCCAAAAAATTGTTTGACGATCCATACCCTGACCAACCACAATAGCTTTGGGAATAGCACCAATCTGTATTTGATCCTGTAACATTCAACCGAGGAATGCACCGTGACCATGATCCACACAACAGGATCGAAATTTGCCATTCCAAGCCTGATCGGGCTTCTGGCATTCAGTATCAGCTCAGTACTGGCACAATCTCCAAATCCACATGCTGTGGAAGAGCCAAAGACCGCTGACGCACCAAAAGTTACAACCCCAAAATCTGCAAGCATTTCCACCTACCTTTCAGCCGCCGAACTGCGGATGCGTCAGGATGTCTCCTATCTTGCCGCCGATGCACGTGAAGGTCGTGGACCAGGCACTGCCGGAATTGATGATGCAGCAGACTATATCGCTAACGAGTTTAAGCGAATTGGCCTCAAGCCTGCCCCGAATGCCCATGGGTTTTTCCAGAAGTTCACCATCACGAACGAGCCAACCCTCGAAACAGGCTCAAAAATTGTGGTCAAGCGGTCGAGCGGTTCGGATATCTCGTTTGACGACAAAACCGACTTCTCGCCACTCGCTCTGGGCGACTCCGGAAAGGTCGCAGGCAAGAAGATTGTCTTTGCTGGATATGGAATTACCGCAAAAGATGCATCCCTAAAGCTGGACTACGACGACTACTCTGGCCTTGATGTCAAAGACAAAGTCGTGCTCATTCTGCGCCGTGAACCACAACTCAACGACGAAAAATCGGCATTTGCCGGCAAATCCAATACCGCCTACGCCGAATTCCGTCACAAAGCCACCAACGCTTTCCAACATGGTGCGGCCGCCGTTCTGCTTGTCAACAACGTGGCTGGCAGTGAAGGCAAAGACCCTCTCATGCCATTTAGGGCTGCTGGAATGGGCAGAAACAGTACGATTCCGTTCGTCCAGATCAGTCGTACCAAAGCCGACGAAATCTTGAAATCCGCCTCTGTGCCCAGCCTAGAACAGCTTGAAAAAGAGATCGACGCTGACGGCAAGCCGCACTCACGTGAACTGAAGGACGTTTCAACCGACTTGGAAGTCAATATCGTTCGCAAAGGCATTGCCGTGAAAAACGTGGTTGGTGTGCTTGAAGGTTCAGGCCCATTGGCCGACGAAACTGTTGTAATCGGCGGACATTACGACCACCTCGGATTTGGTGGAGAAGGCAGTCTGGCATTCGGCTCGAAGGAAATTCACAACGGAGCAGACGACAACGCGTCCGGCACCACCATGGTCATGGAAATGGCCCGTCGCCTCGCCAGCCAGGGTGATCCACTGCCACGACGAGTCGTTTTCATCCTCTTTTCAGCCGAAGAACGTGGCCTTCTGGGCAGCCAGCATTATGTCGATAACCCCTTGTTCCCACTCGACAAAACAGTCTCCATGGTGAATTTTGACATGGTTGGTCGTTTGAATGAAGCCAAGGACCTGACCGTCTATGGAACCGGCAGTTCTCCGACCTTTGACTCCATCGTCGATGGTCTTGGAAAAGCCTCAGGCTTTAACATCAAAAAGATCAACGACGGTACGGGCCCAAGCGATCACCAGTCGTTCTATCTCAAAAATCTTCCTGTTCTGTTCTTCTTCACAGGAACTCACAAGGAATATCACCGACCTGTTGACGATGTGGAAACGATCAACTTCCAAGGAATGGGGCGTGTAGCAAACTTGACCGAGTTGGTACTTCTCGACCTGATCCGGCGCCCTGACCGCCCCGTTTTCACGAAAGTGGCCGCCCGCCCGGCAGGCCCTGGCCGAGTCTCTCTCAGAGCTTATCTCGGATCGATTCCTGACTACGACGACGCTGGCAAGGGTGTGAAACTCTCCGGTGTACAGACCGGTAGCCCTGCCGAAAAGGGCGGCTTGAAGGGCGGCGATATTGTCATCAAAATGGCTGGAAAACCAGTCGGTACCATTCAGGATTACATGGAAAGCCTCTCCACCGGGAAGCCCGGCGACGAAGTCGAAGTGGTTGTCAAACGAGACGGTAAAGATGTGCCCCTGAAGGTCAAACTTGGCAACAGGCCAGGCAATTGATTGATGCACTGAACAAACGCCGGATTGGCCTTTCAAAACCAATCCGGCGAGTTACTTTTTTCGAATCGACAATTTCAGAACCATGACAAATTTCTTTCCTAAATCGGATTCGAATCTTAGTCGAAGGGCAGTCCTTCACGGAGCGTTGTTCTCCTGTGCTTCAGGATGTTCTTCAAGCACTTCTCCATACCAGACTTACCTCAAATCACAACCGCAGTCGATTCGTCTTGTCACACCTTGGAATAAATCACTTCAAACCATTTGGACCAATGACTTTTCTGGCTGGCTTCTTGCCAGCAGTCAGACGTTGGTCAATGTGCAATGGCTGGTGGTCTCTGAGAACGAATTGAGCCGAACTCCGCCTGAGCGACTTGCTCAAATTTCAGACGGATTCTTGGGTGGCCACTCCACAATCCACCGTAAATTCGAATCATTTCCTGTGACAACTCAGGCTCTAAAACCTGTCAGAGTTCCCATCGTTTCAAAACTTCCAGATTCATCACTAGGTGGTTCAAAAGCGAACACTTTTTCAGTGAATACAAGTCTAAGTTGGTCGAATATTGGCGACCCAAACCTATGGCCAGCCATTGACCAATATTTAAAACTGCCCGACCCACAAACAGACTTACTGAGCCAAGCCTATACCAGATCAGTCTTTCGTTCTGCTCCAGATCATGCCACAGGATTTGCCCGTTGGATTCGACTCGCTCGACAGATCCGTCCCATGCAGGCTCCTGAGACCGATAAATCGTCGATTATTTCCTTGGAATCAATCACAAAACAAGATATCGAAATCTGGAAAGGTGGCCCTGCTCTGACAAAGGCTTTGGGAATGTCCGAGGCAGGCCCGATTTATTGGCCAGAATGCCTCAGCTTATGGAAATCACCACAACCACTGAATATACAAATAGATGCATTCCAGGAATTTTGCCGTAAAACGAACCGGCTGACCGGCGTTTTGAATCCTGACGAATCCACCACGAGCAAACATGCCATCTCGGACGACCTTGCATCGATCATACTTTTTGAATGTCGGAGTGATATTCAGAACGCTTGGGGTACCATTGAAAACTCGACTGGCGAACTCCGTCAACGGGCTGAGAAATATCTGACGGAATTACCACCTTGGCCACCTGCATCGATTCAGGACCTTCAAAAGCGACGTGGATTTGAATATATAGTGGCACTTGTGGAGCAGATGGCCGCTGATGGCGATGAACGCGATTGGCTGATTCGAGAATTCCAGAATCCGGAAACCAAGGTAAATCCCGAAGTTCTAGACCAAGCCCTGAACGGCCATCTTCAAGGCTCCATCAGATTCAGAACATGGCTACGAGCTGAATGGACCGCTTGGATCCGCCAGCGATGTCGTCGTGTAACACGTTATCTGACTGAGCTTTAATCCAAATCCGCACGCCATTTTCTCATATCACATTCGCCAGTTTTTGGTTCAATCTGGAAAAAAGATCCCATGATTCGACTGACTGTTCATGACCTCAGACTTGTCGCCGATGGACTGATCCTGCTCGACGATATCCGTTTAGAAGCCAGGCCAGGTGCCATCCATTTGGTTGTCGGCCCGTCTGGGAGTGGTAAAACACTGCTGGGGCGAACTTTAGCTGGCTTTGAACCTGATGCCAACGGCGAAATGTATCTCGACGGTCGCGA
>CAMCFM010000310.1 GCA_945874095.1 Candidatus Kuenenia stuttgartensis | reverse complement strand
GACGGTTTCTCGTTCATCGACAAGCTCAATAACGTCAGTAACGTCAATGATTTAGAGTGGGCTGTCGCTCGCAACGTGGCCCATGAACTGATGCACTCGTTCGACGTGGCCCACCACGACACCACCGGTCAGTTCCTTGATTCAGCCGTTGCCAATTGGAACATGCTGCTTGATCCAAACACAAAGTTCAGCGATGCCGCAGTCGCTGATCTCAAGAACAAACTCGCCGGTGGAACTGATATGAACTCAAGTCCTGATGCCATCGGCTTTTTGGGTCAACATATCGTAAGTTCCAAAACCTGTTCCCATTGCCTGGCGGCCCAAACCATCCTCCCCCAGCCTGTTCCTGAACCAGCCACCATTGCCATCTGGGTTGTCGGTCTGGCAGTCGGTTATGTGGCGAACAAGAATCGTCAGCGTCGCCTTTCTGCCTAATTTCGGCATCACATATCGGATCCGTTTTGTAATTTTGGTAAATTGGTTGTTATTCGTACAAACCAGAAGCTGACTTAATCGGCTCTGGGTTATGGTTAAAGATTGGGCCTCTGCCTCACACTGTGATGATGCAACGATGAATGACCCAGGCCAATGCCACGACTGGCGGCGCATCTTTTCAGGGATGCCCACCCTCCAAAAGCCTCTGACACCTCCAGAGCCTTTCGTTGCCCAGAATGGCTGGAGTGGCTCGAAATACTGGAGATGGAACGCGCCTCAGGGTCGACTTCTCATGAAGGTCTGGCCGGCGGACGGCCCCACCCATGACGAGCATCTGGAACGTCACAGAAAGCTAAAATGTCTATCCAGTTTTCAGCCCGGCCTGGCCGTACCGATTGCCGACCAGAACGGCAACACGATTCGCCCCTGGTTTGGCGACCTTTGGGCAGAACTCCTTCCATGGCTTGAAGGTAAGCCGATTCTTGTTGAGCCTTCTGAGGCTGTCATTCGCCAGAGTTTTCAGGCCCTGGCCCGATTGCACATCGAATGGAAGGCGAATTCTCCCACGGTTCAAGGGCCTTCACCTGCGGTTTCCAACCGCCTGAATCAATTACGTAAGCTGAAGCTGGCACATCTATTAGAGCCTGATTCCCGAATCTGGTATTTATCTGGTCAGGCCAAGCCCATGATCGGCGACCAATTACGCGAGATCTGCAAACTCGCCAAAGCCTTGACCGACGATGCCATCCGTCGCCTCGAACCCTTTGAGAATCAAACCTTTACACAACAAACGGTTCTGCGCGATGCTCGCCCGGACCACTTCCTGCTGGTCGGAGAGTCACTTTCAGGGATCATCGACTTCGGAGCGATTGGGACAGACTCCATCGCGGTCGATCTGGCCCGATTGACCAGCGACTGGTTCCCAGGCGATCAGACTCGGTTCGAAACGGCCTTAACTCATTACAGCTCTGTTTCTTGCGTTACCCCACAAGAGCTCGGACTGATCCCACCGTTAGCCTTGGCAGGTGCCATTCTGGGCGGGCTTGCATGGGTTGATCTCCATTTCAGGAAGCGCAGGACCAGTGGTCGCGACAACGATTTTCAGCACGCATTATCACATGCGTACAATCGTTTAAAATCGCATGTGCCGGAACATTCGATTGCTATGGTCGGATTATGAAACCAGTCGCTCAACGAGGCTGGCGGAGATAAGCCACCCGATAAATCGGCCGACCTTCCTGACGAAACTTCCGCTCGAAATTCGTCAGATAGTCCAGGTCATGCTCAGGCTCGTGGCTTTCTGGCTCTGGCTGCCTCTGAAATTCGGGGAATTCGGTCATAAGTAACTGAACGTGCTCGAAATAGTCGGCCACGTCGGTCACGATCAGAAACTGGCCATTGTCGATCAAGACTCGTCTGATGTCAGAAACAAACTCTGTCGTAAAGACTCTCCGCTTATGGTGTTTACGCTTCCACCAAGGGTCGGGATAATAAAGGTGTGCCGTCACAATGTTCCGGTCAGGCACTTTTTTAAGAAAGCTGAGAGCATCGCCTGGCATGATTTTCACATTGGTCAGTCCGAGATTTTTGACCCGATCCGCGCCATGAAACGCATACTTGCGAACAATTTCAATCCCATAAAAATTATGATCCGGGCGTTCTTTGGCAGCATTGCGCAAGAACAAAGCCTTGCCTGAACCGACTTCAAGTTCCACGGGATGGTCGTTCCCGAAAATGGCCTGAAAATCGACCGTGGTCCCAATCGTCTCCGGCTCGATGAAAAGCGGGTGCGTTTTGCGCTGATAACCCACGGGATTATGAGGGTTTACGATGCCATCATCAGGGCCAGTATTGTGAGACACCATCGGATCGTCTGAATCAGTCATGATTGGCGTGGGAACGGTTCCAGAAAGGCGTGATAGATCGACTACATAACTGTCGTAAGGGTCAGAGATTACTCCAACCCTTCAGGCTTAAATGGCAAGGTCAGACCGATGATTCGTCCATGAAAGACCATTTGATCGCCGACAAAACCCTGAGTGTCGAAAATGGTCTGTCGAGGGTGCAGTCTGGACGCCTTTGCGACCATCACAAGTCGATCACCAGGACGGACTTGCCCACGAAACCGAATTTCTTCCATCCCACCGAATCCGATAATTCGGCCTGGGCCAGCCAGATTATGGCTGTAGTAGCTGGCAATCTGGGCAGCGACTTCACACATCACAACACCAGGCATGATGGGGAAGCCAGGCATGTGGCCGCGAACCCAGAACTCATCATCTGTGACGTCTTTATAGCCAATCACAAGATGGTTTTCAGAGTCCACGTGAATGATGGCTGTGAGCTGTTCCATCTCAAATCGCTGAAGATTGCGTACCCGAATCGCCGCCTGATCTGCGACTACTCGTGTGAAATCCAACTTATCCGTATCGACAAGAGGGGCGGGCGGCATGCGGCCTCGATCAGCAAATCGCAAGAAGATTGAGCCAAATCCGTCACTTCAAAACCGCACACGCAATTCAGAAGCTTGGTTTTTACACCAATGAAGCCATGAACCGCAGTCGATTCAACATGCTTTTTCGTGATTCCATTTTGGACAATCATGCACACCTTTCGTAGAATTGACAAGTCCTAAATCCATGCCTTTAGGCTTGATGAACCTTGAAACGGCTCCTTTAAATCTGAAGTTAAGGCTTGATGAACCCAGATTCCATCCCCTATCCCATGGGTCGGCAATTACGGAACTACCGCCCACTGGGCATGATGGTGGTGCACAGCCCTGCTGGACCGGTCCTCGAAACGGACATCAAACTCGCGGTCGCAATCGGGTCAGACCTTGTAGAAATCTTGCCTCGCTGGAATGAATTACCGCGTCCAAACGAAATCTCAGACAAGGTGAAAGACGCTGGACTCGAGATCTGGAGCACTCACGGGCCCTGGGGCGGTCAATCCATTGAAGCCGACCGCGTCGACCTCTCCGATATCAGGCCGCAGTTCAGGCAGGATTCCATTGACGATGTGCGAAGGGCTCTCGACTGGTCAGCCAGCCTTGGTGCCCGAATCGTGGTCGTACATCCCGGCGGTTTATCCGACCCTGATCAGCTGCCAGAACGCACAGATATGCTTACGCAAAGCCTTGATCTGTTATCACTTGAGGCCGAGTCACGCGATCTTCGCATCGGACTCGAAAATATGCCCCTTGGTGTTTATCCCGGCAGTCGAATGGCCGACCTTGCCAGAATTGTCTACCAGATTCAGCGCCCATCGCTGGGCTTGGTCATGGACACCGGCCACGCCCGAATCAGTGGCGACATTCATGAAGAAACACTGGCAGCCAAAAACCTTCTGATCAGCACACACGTTCATGACAACGATGGACGTGCCGATAGCCACAGGCCACCCGGAGAGGGCGTGATCGACTGGCCTCTCTGGTTCGCAAGCCTCACTGAAATTGGTTATGAGGGGCCAATCATGCTCGAATGCGTCAAAGCCCTGCGAGACGTTCGCAAACCACCCTCGCCTGAATGGCTCGACTGGTGGAAAACAATGGTTCAGGGCTAAGCCTGGATTTTAACGACGCATCACAATCCATATTTTAGGCTAATGACAGCGTCTATAATATTCCGATGATTTGAGGCATCTGCACAGATTAGACAGTCTGCATGGTATAGCTAAAATCAAGCCGGGATGGCTTGGGAGAATCATTGGCATGGAAGCATTAAACAGGCGAATCTGGATGTCGGCCATAAGTGCAGCCGGCGCTGCAACGGCCTCCATGCTTGCAAAAACACCTCAAGCACAGGCCGGCGGCCTGATGGTTGATGTTCGCGGCAGCATCCGCCGTGATGGCGTGCGTGGCAAAATGACCGGTGCACAGGCCATCGCAGCCTCTCTGGAATGTATGGGTGCCCCGTGCGTTTATGGCATCCCAGGGGCCCAGAACAACGAGCTTTGGGACGCTTTTAAAGCCGCCCAGTTCCCCTATCTTCTCGTCAGCCATGAATTTTCATGCAGCGTGATGGCCGATGCAGCTGCTCGTGTCACGGGTCGTCCAGGCGTTTACAGCGTCATTCCAGGTCCTGGGATTACTAATGCCATGACGGGCATGGGAGAGGCCCTGCTGGACAGTGTCCCGATTGTCGGGATTGTCACAGACGTCGATACCCGTCCCGGCGCCCCGATCGGCCAGGTGCACTCGCTGGCCAATGTTCCCATGCTCCAAAGCGTGAATAAGCATGTCTTTGTGGCCGAACATGTGAGCCACCTGCCCGCCTTGATTTCTGATGCTTTCCACACCGCCATGGCTGGCGAACCTGGCCCTGTGGCCGTGGTTGTGCCTTATTATATGATGACGGAAACGTTCGATTTCGACATGGCTCCGCCCCCTGCCCCCGGCGTTCCGTGGGACGAAAATGCCTATGCCCAAGCCATGGTTCTGCTGGCGGATCGCAGCAAGCGGATCGGGATTTATGCCGGTATCGGATGCCAGGACGCATCGGCTGAACTCGTTGCTGTGGCTGAGCTTATGCAGGCTCCTGTCGCAACGTCCGTCAGCGGTAAAGGCTCGATGCCTGAAACCCACCCGCTTTCTGTGGGCTGGGGATATGGTGCCTATGGTACGAAGACAGCCGAGAAGCGGTTTGCGGATGTGGATGTCGTTCTAGCTGTTGGAGTTAAGTACAGTGAAGTGAGTACGGCAGCCTATGCCGTACCGGATCACCCGTGCTTGATCCACGTGGACGCCAATCCGAAAAATATTGGTCGAAATGTGAAAACGGCTGTGGGTGTGAACGCCGATGCCCGGGTCTTCCTCCAGCGTCTGCTAGCCGATGGTGCCAACGTGGCCAGAACCGCCGATCCGAAGCTCCAGCGGACGATCGCCCGCGAGCGACAGTCGGACTTCGCCGAAAACCACTCCGCTCAGGTCCATCAGGCCGTCGATCCGATGCTCTTCCTGACCGAGCTGAATCAAGCCATCGGAACAGAAGCTATGGCCTTCATTGATGTCACAGCGGCGACCCACTGGGCCAGTGAAGGCTTTGTAGTATCAGGTCCGCGCCGATACTTCGCTCCAGCCAATAATCAAAGCATGGGTTGGGCAATTCCCGCATCGATTGGAGCACAGTACATTCAGCCCGGCCGACTCACCGTCTGCGTCACAGGCGATGGCTGTTTCCTGATGAGTGGTATGGAGTTAAGCACAGCCGCCAGAACCGGTCTGCCGGTCAAGTTCTTCATTCTGGACGACGGCGCCTATCACTACATGCAGATGTTGCAGGAGCCGGTTTATCGTCGTACCACGGCCACAGAAATCGCCAATATCAATCATTCAGCCTTCGCTGCAGCCATGGGCGTGGCTTATAACGAGATCACGTCGAATCAAGATATCGGGGCCGGCATCCTCCGTGCTCTTTGTACCCCTGGCCCTGT
>CAMCFM010000309.1 GCA_945874095.1 Candidatus Kuenenia stuttgartensis | reverse complement strand
GCTTGACGGATCAAAGGTTCGTGACGTCTGACCCAGTCAATAAAAGCCGGGATCTCGACCACACTGTCCATCACAAAGCCTGGGCTACGCGAAAGTTCCTGACGAAGGTGAACCGTTCGACATCCGCCAGCTTGTGCAAAGGCCATCATCCCACGAGTCATGGAGAGCACCAGAGTGCCCTCCAGAGTACATAGAGGGACAACAAATTCGCCCTTCGCATATGTTCCATCAATCACCAATGGGCCAGCAACGGCCATCGGGACAGGGACATAACCAACGTGATTTTCGATAATGCCGCGAAGTTGATCCGCTTCAGGCGGGATCGGTTCGTCCAGAATTGTGCCAGTGGTCTCTTCGACCCATTTACGCCGTCGTTCGGAGTCTTTCTCGCGAAATCCACCCGGCGGTTTTGTCATGGGCACAGTGTCGTTTATGAAATCCACAGACATCGAGATTCTTGCCTCAACTCGATCTAACCCAAAGTCAAGTCAAGGCTTTTGGAAAAGCCAAGATTCGCGGTCGTTATTTCATTCTATCATACGTTATGGAATTCTGCCAATTTTGGAGTGGCTGTTGGATCGCAACCCTGATTTCGTTCGCTTCTCGCAATTCGTTCTCAGCAGTCAAAATAAAGAGCGAATTCCCAAGGATGCGGACGGACTCGAACCGCCTCAACCTCATGCTGACGTTTGTACCAAATCCAAGTGTCAATCACGTCCGAGGTAAAGACATCACCGTTCAGAAGAAAGTCGTGATCCTTCTGAAGAGCATCCAAAGCGGCGTCGAGCGACCTTGGTGTGGTCGGCACGTTCTCAAGCTCCTCCGGACGGAGGTCGTAAATGTCTTTGTCAAGCGGATCGCCCGGCGAAATCTTCTTCTGAATCCCATCAATAGCTGCCATAAGCATTGCTGAGAAAAGTAGATACGGATTGGCTGCACCATCAGGCGAACGAAACTCAAGCCTGCGACTGGCCGGGTTCGGATTATGCAACGGAAGTCGAATAATCGCAGACCGATTCCGACGACTGTATGAAAGCTTGGTCGGGGCATCAAATCCGGGAACGAGCCGCTTATAGCTGTTCGTGGTCGGGTTCGCAAAAGCACATAAAGCCGGTGCGTGGGAAATGATACCGCCCATAGCATACATCGCCAGTTCAGACATCCCGCCATAGCCAGAGCCAGGAAACAGTGGCTGATCGTCGCGATAGAGTGAGAAATAGGTGTGCAGACCTGAACCGTTGTCCTCATACAACGGCTTCGGCATGAACGTCGCTGTTTTGCCAGCCCTTCTTGCGGCATTGCGAACAATATACTTGGCCAGCATCAGGTGATCGGCGTGTCGGAGCAGATCGCCCGCCCCAAGGTCGATTTCGCACTGACCACCAGTCGCGAGTTCATGATGGTGGTTCGTCACCGGAATGCCACATTCGGCCAGAATCCCGGCGATTTCAGTTCTCAACTCAGCGAAGCTATCTGTTGGAGGGCACGGGAAATAGCCCAATCCAGTGCGAGGCTTGTAAGCCAGGTTCGGGCCTTCCTTACGACCATTGTTCCAGTCGCCTTCAACGGAATCCAGGTGGTAATAGCCTTCGTGCACGTTCTGCCCGAACCGGACATCGTCGAAAACGAAGAACTCAAGTTCTGTCGAAATCTCGGCCCGATCGGCGATACCGGTGCTCGTTAAATATCCCACAGCCTTACGGGCGATATTGCGAGGGTCGCGGTCATAGTCCTGGTGAGTGATCGGATCCTGAATATTACAGACCATGGCCAGAGTCGGTCTGGAAAGAAACGGGTCGATCAAAGCCGTTTCGGACTGAGGCACAACGAGAAGTTCTTCCTCATTGATCGCCCTCCAGCCTGAGACTGCCGAGCCATCGAAGCTGAAGCCTTCTTCGAAAGCCTCTTCTGTGAGAGCCTCGGCAGGAATTGCAAAGTGCTGCCAAACGCCTGGAAAGTCCATATAGCGCAAGTCAACGATGGTCACTTCCCGCTGACGGATCAAGGCTAATACTTCGCGTGGCGTCACCCTTGTGGCCCCCGGGCAAAATGGCACATCAGTGTCAATATCGGCAAGTTCTTGTTCATGATCCCCTATCCTAATCTTCAGGAAGCCCTTTGACGACACCCAGCTTTCGGTTATTGTGACGAAATCTAACGAATCTAACACTTGGTGGATCACCTGATCACATCCAAATCACCTCAGAACCTAGCGGAACCGAATCGTCATGTATGCTCGAATTCTTCTGAAGAAATCTTGGCCGACTCTCGCGGTATTGGCTCTGATCCCCTTGGGACAGACTAAAGCTCAAGACAAACCTGAATTACGTGTTGCCCCGAATTTGTCATGCAAAGTCGTCCATCCGTTAGGATATGGAGCCTTGCTGGCCCAACAGGCACCCGTGATTGATGGCAAGCTCGACGACAATGTCTGGAAAAACGCGCCCTGGACCGAAGATTTTGTTGACATTCAAGGCGATGCCCGCCCTGCCCCGCGCTTCCGCACCCGCGCGAAAATGGCTTGGGATCAAAAATATTTTTACATCGCCGCACGTCTGGAAGAGCCCCACGTCTGGGGGACTTTGACGAAACACGACTCCGTCATCTTTCAGGACAACGATTTCGAGATCTTTATCGATCCCGATGGCGATAACCAGCAATACCTTGAGCTGGAAATTAACGCCCTCAATACTGAGTGGGATTTAAGGCTCGTCAAAGCCTATCGCGACGGCGGCCCAGCTCTCAACGAATGGGAAGTGCCAGGCCTGAAAACGGCGGTTGCTGTCGAAGGCACTTTGAACAATTCCACCGATCAAGACACAGCATGGACAGTGGAATGGGCCATTCCATGGGCATCTCTGGCGGAGTTTGCGGGTCGTCAGTGCCCCCCAAAATCCGGAGAAACCTGGCGAGTGAATTTCTCGCGAGTCGAATGGAGACACACCCTTGACAAAGATGGGAACTACAAAAAAGTCCCTGGCTTCCCTGAAGATAACTGGGTCTGGAGCCCTCAGGGACGTATCGACATGCACCGGCCTGAAACCTGGGGCCATGTCCGGTTCGTGAACACTCCGGAAGAGGCTAAAAAGCCTGTGATTGCCGAAGATCAGCAAGCACGCTGGTGGCTGATGGATGTTTACGAAGCTCAAAAGACTTATCAAGGCAAAAATAAGAAATATGCTGCAACCTTTGACCAGCTTGGCCTAAAAACACCGAAAGAAAAGGGCTGGAAGGTCGCTCTTGATACCAAGACGGATGGGTCAAATTTTGCGACCACTGTCACCATTCCTCGTGCCGGTAAATCTGATCTGGAATTAAAAATGGATGCTGATTCACGGATCCATCGCAATCCATCATGGGATAGTGATTCCAAATGAATGCTGAGAACTCTCAGAATTTCGAGCTTTTCACCAAGAGCTGGAAAGCTTATCAAGCCATCATTGAGCACGACTATCTCTGGCACAGCATGGCTGCCACGGCTCTGAATCAATGGCTTTCTGAGCGGTTTGGAACTGACATTTCATTTTCATTCGTCGACCTCGCCTGTGGTGATTCATCCACCACAGCCGGGGTTCTTCAGAATTTCCGAAATGTGAATTACACCGGCATAGATTCCAGCTCTCAGGCATTAAATGAGGCCTTGCGAAACACCTCTCAAATTACGCATCAGACTCTTGTAGAATCAGACTATCTCGATTTTCTGGCCACTGGTGAAGAAAAATACGATGTGATTTATATTGGACTCGCTGCGCATCATCTCGGCCTGGAAAATCTTGACCGGTTTTTCAATCTGATTCGCAATCGGCTGAACCCGGGTGGAGCGTTTATCGCCTATGAAACCTTTTTATTACCAGATGAGACTCTGGACGAACATAAAAAACGGTTGAGCCTGATGATCAGGTATTTCTGGTCGGCCATGTCGCTGGCTTATCGCCAGACTGTTATCGAGCATGTCGCCGTGAACGACCGACCGGTTTCACTTGCTGATTGGAATGAGAAAATCACAAACGCTGGTTTCACAACAACTAAGGTGTTGATGAACTCTCCAGACAGACTCTGTTCCATGGTCATTTCTGCATCGAAATGATTGCCCTGACACCCGAGTTCGCAGCAGCCCAGTCAAATGCCTGTTGTATTTCATCAATCGGAAATGATTTACCTGCAAGCATTTCCCAAACATCGGGAAATTCTCTGAATTCTGCTTCCAGAAATGCAACTGCGGATTGCAAGTCAATCGCTGAATAATTATGAAGTCCCTGGATTGTCAGCATCCGTCTGACAATCTGTTCTGGCTCAATCGCAATTGCACCGGCAGGAAAAACAGCGCCTGCCAATACAATTTTACCTCCTGTACGAACTGAATGTATAGCGCTTTCAAAGGCTGAAGTCGCCCCACTGAATTCGAAAGCATGATCGGCTCCAAATCCATCATTTGCCAAAGCTTTTAATGCCTGGTTTAAATCCTCTGATTTCGGATCAATCGCATGTGTGGCTCCAAATGGTATCGCTCGCTGCCTGCGGATTTGATCGGGCTCTATACAGATTACATTTTCAGCACCAAGCGATTTTGACATCCGACATGCAATCACACCCAATACGCCTCCACCATAGACCAGAACATGCTTCTGGCGGATATTTCCAGCGATTCTTAATGCAGCAGCCACTGTGGCTCCTGCACAAGCAGCCAGACAAGCCATGGAGGCTGGTATTTCATCTGACAATGCAACCACAGGCGTTCCGCGGACAATTTCAATCCGTTCGCTAAACCCTCCGCGCGGAGTCTGGCCGGCTTGATGCACGTTATGACCGTATTTCACCAGTTTTGTGCATTTCTGAGTGAGCGAATTCACGCAAAACAAACATTGTCCGCAACTGGCTGCAACTCCCCAAACCACTCTCTGGCCAATTCCTAGAGGCTCTCCATTGACATCCTTGAAAGTCCATTCCGAAGGTAATTTAATGACACGGCCAATTGCCTCATGGCCAAGCACGGATGGCGTGGGTGAAACCCTTCGCCCCATGACGGTGTGAATATCACTTGAGCAAAGCGTACATGCTTCGGCTTTTATGATCGCACAATCGTCGATTTTCAAAGTCTCATCAATGGCAACAAAAGACCATGGGAGGTCAGTCCCATGGAATAAAGCGGCCTTTGGTGGATCAACATTCTGTTGCATTGCGATTTCGAGACCTGTTGAAAGACTTTCAGGATGAAGTTTTCATCGTTGAAATGCGATCTTTTCTTAGTTTCAATTGCCACATGTAGACCGTGATCCATGTGATGAATGATGCAACCATCAGGAACCACGCCGGTGCGAGATCGTCATGCGTTTTTTTGATCAGATAACTTGCAACCATAGGAGTGGTGCCTCCAATCAAGCCGACGCATAAATTGAAACCAACCGATAGAACTGTACATCTGGCATTTTTGGGCAACATCTGGACCACCAGCGCAGGATATGCTCCCTGATAAGGCGCAATCACCATGACAAAGCCCAACTGGCCGATCAAGTCAATCCATGGATTCTGGTGATGCAACAGCCAGAACAATGGCCAAGCCAGAATCAGACATGCAAAAGCCGACGTCACGACAATTCGGGCCGGGCCGATTTTATCTGCCAGATTTCCGTAGAATGGGATGAGCAGCATGAGAACAATCATGCTGAAGGTATTGATTTCCAGGGCTTGAGAGATTGGAACTTTTACTGTTTGAGAGAGATAAGTCGTGAGGAATACGAATATCAGATAGAATCCAACGGAGCCCATGAGCATCACGCCTGCAACCCGGAACATATCCCGCCAATGCTCACGAAATGCAGTCACGATTGGTGGAGCCTGTGCTGGATCTGGTTTATGTGTCTCTTCAGGAAGGTGCTTG
>CAMCFM010000308.1 GCA_945874095.1 Candidatus Kuenenia stuttgartensis | reverse complement strand
CCTGGCCCGAAGCCGATGGCCACACAGGGCTTGGCTGCGCCTGTCTCTTTCAAATGATTCATGACAAATGCAATCGTAGGCGATGACATATTGCCGTAATGATTGAGGATGTGGAACGATGAAGCCACGCCTTCAATTGGCAGGTCGATCGACTCGGCAAATGCCTTCAGAATTCTTGGCCCGCCCGGGTGTACCGCCCAGGAGCCTACGTCCTTGATTGCAAGCCCTTGCTCTGAAAGCCATTTCTCAAGCCAGGGCCGGAGATGCTCGTGGATCAGGCGTGGTGTTTCGGCAGAGAGTGTCATTTCAAATCCATGATCGCCGATCCTCCAGGACATCGCAAATTCCGTGTCCTGAAATACATACGAGCCGGTTTTAATCAACTTGTAATGGTTCTCTGGATTGTCATTCTGGGCCGATGATTCGGCAACAATAGCTGCTGAACCGTCTGCGAAAAGAGCGTTGGCCACCATGTTGTCGGTGGTCCACTCGTATTGGTGGTGGAGGCTGCAAAGCTCTAATGCACAGATCAGGACTTTGGCAGATGGGTCCGCTTCAATAAATGCCTGAGCCACTCTTAAGCCATTAAACAGGCCGTGGCAACCCATGAAACCGACATTTGTACGGGCCACTTCAGGAGATATCCCAAAGTGCTTGATAATGGCCAGATCAACACCTGGCGAGAAAAATCCGGTGCATGAGACAGTCACCAAGTGGGTGATTTCGCTCGGCAATCGACCCGATTTTTCAAATGCCATTCCACACGATTCAAGTGCCAGTGGAATTGCCGAAACCTCGTATTTTTTCATCCGGTCAAGAGTGGTCGGCTCCTGCTCGGTAAAAAATTGCTGGCGGTCAGCATGTTCGCCTTCGGATTGGTCCAGAATCACGCAGTGCCGCGTGGAAACGCCTGAATTATGATACACAGCCCTCGAAAGCCGGCTCTGGTGTGGCTCGATCGGCGAGAGCACTTTCATGATCTCAAATGCTGCCGATTGTTCGATGGTGTGTGGTGGAACTGCTGTTCCGATGCCTGCGATGATCATGATTTTACAACCCTTTCTGACCCGAATTCAAAAGGTGCATTGATGAACCTGACCATTCTTCCAGTCAATCGTGGAACAATCCCGGCACATCGAAATGCAATCGTTGAAATGATTGGACGAGCCAGTGATCTAGCAAGCAATTTGCACAATCTTTGACGATTCCCTACAAAGTCATCGTACGCGGCTTTCCATTCCAGCCCATATTCTGTTCGCCAGCCCGCCACTGCTTTTAATACAATCGGCTTGAGCAAAATCACGGACGCCAAGGCCCAGCCCATGCCTTCACCCGTAAATGGTTCGACATATCCTGCCGAATCGCCCAACAAAAAGACTCGATCCATTGCAAGCGGATCAGACCTTCGAGTCAGGGCCGGTGTACCCAGCCATTTTGCATTTTCAATGCCTGGAATGGCCTCGAAACCTGATTCCTGAAGGATCGATCGGGCCGCCTGCCCTGGCGATTCCTGCTGCTTCAGAAATGAGGCGTCAAATGCAGATGCAATATCCAGATGATTTTCTTCCACCCGCACCATGCCCACATACCCGCCCTTGCCCACCGCCATGTAAATCACGCCAGGACCATAGCTTTTCGGAGCATTCTCGATAATACAACCCGCGCCAATTTTGGAATTTGGCTGGATTTCCGATGTGAATTCTTTTTGATTTGATAATATCGCAGGAGCCAATCCAGCGGCCACAATCACAGCCTTAGCCGTAATGACAATTTTCTCGCCGTGCTGCTCCAAATTCACCCGACAGCCATTTTCAGTCGTTCCATTTAAAGAGGCTGTGGTCTCTTGCATGAACCGGACGCCAGATTCTGAGGCTGCTTCAGCCAGAATCGGATCCAGAACTGTTCGCGAAATGGCCAAACCTTCATGAACCGGCACATTCAATTTTCTGCCTGACTGACGACTGGAAAACGAGTGCAGAGGGACCCCTCCAGCAGCTCTGATCCGATCAGTCAGCCCCAAATGATCCAGCACCGATAGAGCCAGTCCGTTCAGACAGGCTCCGCAGACTTTGGCTCGCGGGAACCGTTTTTTCTCTATCAAGAGGACTTTCAAGCCTTCACGAGACAGCTCTCGTGCCATCACAGAGCCTGCAATGCCGGCTCCAATCACGGCCACATCCCACGATATGGAACCAATGTCAGACAATTCCTGAGCGGTTCGCATCAAGACGCCTGCCAAGTCAGTATAAATCGTTCTGGCCAATGCTTTTGAATCTGTACTCCAGCCAAGCCAGCCTGACGGGCCAAATCGCTGATCTCAGCAAGGCTGAATGCCGCTTTGACGGAAACCGGGCCATCGAAATGAACAATTGGCGAACGGCTCAGCAGGTGGCAACCCACCTTGGCCATGACATAGCCCCAGCGGCTGCGAATGAGATCGTCCACGACGATCATGTGGCTGACAGAATCGGTCATATTCCTAAGCACAGTAACTACTTGCGATTCATCCAGGTGATGCAGGAACAGGGAATTGACAATCACGTCATACTTTTCAGGCAGTGGCCCCTGAAGGGCATCCCACTGGAAAAAGCGAGCAGAAACACCATGATTTCTGGCATTCTCCGTGGCAATCTGTACGGCCTGATCACTAAAATCGCAGCCCTCGGCAACCATGTTCCAACCCTTTGACCTGGCCTTTTTCACCAGAGAACAGAGCAGATCACCACCACCACAGGCCATGTCCAGAACGCGTAAAGGGTTTCCTGAATTGTTCTTAGCGACTGTTTCCAATGCCCTGATAAAATATCGCTCGCTTAAGCTGATCTTATGGATACGCTTCAAGCCACGCAGTGCTGCGGCGTGTTCGGAAGGGTCAAGGCCAGGCTGGTCCATCAGTTCCGGCGTACGCTGTCGATTGATCATGCGGTCCCACGTTGAGATTATTTCCGAACTCGATTTAGATAAGTATAAAGTAGAACCGCCTCCACGTCCATAATCTGAAAGTGGCGGCGGTTCAATTTTGAACAATCTGGAGCGTTTTGGACGGTTTATTTTTGCTTCGAAAGCGTCACAAACCGGCCACCTGGACTACGCGGTGATTGCACGTAAACCGCAAGCTCATCAGCCTTTTCAGCGAGATCCTGAAACTCTTTGACAGAGGTCAAAGCAGCTGGAATCCGATTTTTGACAACTTTCGATATCAAAAATCCTTCCTGGAGTCCGATCGCCTCTGCGGGACTGCCTTCCTTGACGGCTGCCACCAGCAGGCCCTTCGCCTCGCGGCCATAACCGAACTTGTCGGCCAGCTCCGGAGTGATCGCCTGAAGGCTCAGCCCGAATTGCTCAAAGCTCGTTGCAGAAACGGGTTCCGGATTAGCCTCAGCTGGCTTTTCAACTTCGGCTCCAGCTCGCAGTGGATCGATCTTCTCGGCCGATCCCAAGACCACCTTGGCCACAGCCTGTCGACCTTCCCGCATGTACCCAATCTCATATGGCTTACCGATATCCGACACGCTCACGCGGTTCCGCAGAGCCAGCCAGCTATCGACCGGTTTATTGTCAAACCTGGTGATGATGTCGCCCGACTTCAAACCTGCGCTGGCTGCAGGACTTCCGGCAACAACGTCCTGAACCATCGCACCAGGAGTCTTCGGATCAAGCCCAAACTGACGGGCCAGAGATGGCGAAAGTGGCCCAAGATTGATCCCCATCATGGCCCGTTCCACTTTACCACGAGCGATCAGCTTGTCAGCCAGTTTCGCGGCCATGTCGATCGGAATGGCAAAGCCCACGCCATCGTTGCCTCTGCTGCCTGAAACGATGGCCGAATTCACGCCCACCACGTGGCCATTCATGTCCACCAGAGGACCACCGGAATTGCCGGGATTGATAGCCGCATCGGTCTGTATGAAATCTTCGTAACCCTTTTGTCCCACAATACCAAGATCGTTCCGGTGAGTGGCTGAAACGATCCCCACGGTGAAGGAACTGTCAAGCCCGAACGGACTGCCGACGGCCATCACCAGTTCGCCCACCTTCAGGCCCACGCTGTCGCCTAGCGGGAGCGGCCTGTAGCTGGCTTTTTCGACCTTGAGAACGGCAATATCGCTCTGAGGGTCACGGCCCACGAGTTTGGCAATATATTCCTCGCCATCGTGGAACGAGACTTTGATCACTTCCGCACCTTCCACCACGTGATTGTTGGTCACGATGTGGCCTTTGTCGTCGTAAACAAAGCCACTGCCGGTGCCAGAAGATGGAGTCTGGCTTTGCTGTTGACGCTCAAATTTGAACGGAGCGGCACCTTCAGGGAAGAATTTCTTAAAGAGTTCTTCAAATTGTTCAGGTGTCATCTGTTGGCCACCAGGGCCACCGGGCATCGGCCCATTCGGGTTCGGGCCGCGACGGTTATTCCCACCAGATGCCGCTCGAGGAACCTTTTTACCTTCAGCCGAAATCTGAACCACGGACTCGTGGGCGAATTCGGCGACGTTATGAAAGGCTGTGGAAAGAGCCTTGGCCGTCTTCAATTCCTCGCTCGCCATCGGAGCGATTGCCGGCACACTCCGCCGGGGCGCTGCGTTGTAGACCAGACTTGTGGCCGACATACCAACGGCCACCCAAGCCACCGCATTCTTTTTAAACATCTCAGGCATACCTCCTATTTGGTTACCATTCAAATGCTTGCATCAAAAACACGAACAGCAGAAGCCGTCGCATCCACACCCTTGCATACAGATATCATCGGCACAATTGGCCGACGATCAAGCCCCCTCAGCCATTTCGGCGAGTGGCAAGGTGCTGTCAGTGGGTGAAGGTTGCGGCGGGTTCGTCTATTCATGGTTTTGATATGTAGTGTTACGATGGCCCTGAGCCGATGGTTTGATCTTTTTTGAAAAATCTGAAAAGTTTTTGGAAGTCTTCTTCATAACGCATTTTCGAGTGGATCGGTTGGAACAACCCGCAGCTT
This sequence comes from Candidatus Kuenenia stuttgartensis, assembly GCA_945874095.1. GTDB lineage: Bacteria > Planctomycetota > Planctomycetia > Isosphaerales > Isosphaeraceae > QWQI01. The sequence continues at coordinate 926 of CAMCFM010000308.1, read as the reverse complement.
TAAGCTATATTGAATCTGACAGAGCACGATCTTGCGACAAGGACGTGGCTTGATCCGACACCGAAAAAAGCTCCTGAACGGCAGGCCAAATGGCGACAAAACCAGTTTACTCCAGAGACCTTGTGGCCGATTGGTCTGGCTTTGATCCGCGCAATCAGCCGCCTGCAGGATTTGATCAGCATGTGGCCACCACAGGCCTGAATCCGACAGCCGCCCGGAGTTGGCTGGCCCGCGTGATTCGCCATGCAGATTTTGATCCGAAATCATGGAACTCCTACTGCAAGGTGCCTTTAAAGATTGCCCAGACCGTGGGCGACCTGCCCAGGCTGAGGCTCGACACCATCCAGACCTCGCCTGTGGATAACTTCCAGAAACTCCGCCTGATCACGCACGACCAGAAGGCGATTGAAACGGTTTTGATCCCTCTGGAAAAGCCGGGAGCAGTCAGTGTCTGCCTCTCCAGTCAAGTCGGATGTGCCTTTGGTTGCGTCTTTTGCGCCACGGCACGCATGACTTCCAGGCGTAATCTGGAGGCCTGGGAAATTGTCGACCAAATGGCCCACGCCTTTGAAATCACCCGCGAGCAGGGCCGGCGGATCACCGGCGCAGTCTTCATGGGCATGGGCGAGCCTCTGGCAAACTATGAGAAGGTGATGACCGCCGCTGAGCTTTTTTCATGCTGCTATGGTGGAATGATCAGAGCCGACAGCATGACGATCAGCACCGTCGGTGTGGTGCCGGAAATGCACCGGTTTATGGATGAAAAACGGCGGTTTCGGCTCTCAGTCAGCCTCGGTGCCGCCATCGACGAAAAACGTAAGAAACTCGTCCCTGTGGCTGCCCGCTGGCCTGTAAAAGATCTGATGGAAGCCGTCCGTCGGTATGCTTTACAATATAAGCTCCGCACCAACCTGGCTTACGTTTGC
>CAMCFM010000307.1 GCA_945874095.1 Candidatus Kuenenia stuttgartensis | reverse complement strand
CATATGCCTGTCAGTACAACCCACGTTCTCTCGTCAGGGATCGCAGGAACCATGGTCGCAAATAAGTCGGGCGTCCAACCGGCCACCTTGAAACGAATTGCATTGGCCTGGGTTCTTACACTGCCGGCCAGCGTCTCCATCTCCGCTGGACTCTTCTTTCTTGGAAACCTCATCGTCTGATCGCTCCCATCAAAAATCAATCAGAAAAAATGATCCGATCCGGGTCATTTTGCTGATTCTTATTTGTACTCAAAACTCTGGGTGCGGATTCCCCTGAAGCCAGACGTCAACGCCCCTTCCCAATCGGACTTCCAATAATCGCCGACCGAGGCACCACAGGGCCGTGCTTCCAGAATCGGGAATCAAGGCTGAAGCCACTGTTGTCACCCAACAAAAAATAGCCATCAGGTGGTAAACGCACTGGTTCACGAACTCCAAAACCGATCACCGGCTCGTTCGCCAGCCGATTTGTGATGTAGATATCTCTGAAGAGCCGAAAGTTTCGAATCTTGCCCTGGCTCCCCATCAAGCCTATTCCGATCGGAGAATCTCGAAAGCTTGAGGGTGGCGACTTCGAATCGTTGATTTCTTTTATAAATGGCTCAAAAACCAACACTCCATCAATCCGGTACTCCAGCTGATGATCAACCCACGAAACTTCGTGGCTTGAAGGTTTTAAGAGATTTTTCTCGAGTGTTTTATGCCAGTCCAAGTTGACCGTTTCGCCATTGATTTTGACGACTCCGGCTGGGTTTAAAAGATCTTGCCCCAGATTCATTTCCAAGACGATTTCAAGCTCTTGGGTCGAGATCCGAAAAGCCAGATTTCGGGATCCATTCAGATCCAACTCCGCCTCAAACCAAAAATCACCAACCTCGTTTTGGCCCCCTGAATGGATCCCTTCATAAGCTAAAAAATCTCGCACCGGCCCGTATTCGCCACGATCAGGGCAAATGTGGCGATAATTCGCCCAGTCCCATGCCTGCTCTGTTTGAGCTTCTCGAGTCAGGGATTTGTACACAAGTTCAGACTGATTCTCAGAAATCGCCCAGCCGGTTGTTTGTTTGGAATCTATGTTTAAAAATTGCCATCGCGGATATCGCAAGGCGTCCACAGAAGGGTATCGTTGATCGTAAACCAACACAGACAGTGCTTTACGGTCGTCGTCGTTTTTCACGATCCGGTTCCCATCAATAAAAATATCGCCTTTATCAATCCATACAGATTCACCAGGCATCCCAGCCACTCGCTTCAGATGGGGAATGAGTGGAGCATCTGGCGAAAAAAAAACCACTTCCTGCCAGCGTTTTGGCTGAACCAGCGCCAAGGTCGCTTTATCTACCCAAACTCGATCACCTTCAGTCCGATCGATAATTATCGAGTCTAACGGGAGTCGTACAGCACAGTTAGGGCACGCAACCGTGGAATATCCACCGTCCGTTTTTACACCCAACGTGAAAGGGAATTTACAGTTTGAACAGACCCAATTTTGATGAAGGCCAAGCCGATTTGGGGCCATCGAACCTGTCGGTATATGACTCGGTTCAGCCACAAACGTGCGCAGGATCAGACCTGATATCCAAATCAACGTTGTAAGTCGAACCACCGTAAAGCGTTCCTGCCAAATGGCAGAAGGCTGGTGGTTCTGGGCGATCATTCTTCGTCACCCGAATCCAGAATCGACAAGAACGCCTCTTGGCTGATCTCCACATTTCCCACCTGCTTCATCCGCTTCTTGCCTTCCTTCTGCTTCTCCAGAAGTTTCCGTTTACGGCTGATATCGCCACCGTAACACTTGGCAGTCACGTTCTTTCGGAGTGCAGAGATCGACTCTCTGGCCACAATCTTTCCACCAATCGCAGCCTGAATCGCAATCTCAAACTGGTGACGCCCAATCTCGGCCTTGAGTTTCTTGACCAACCTCCGACCTCGACGCTCAGACTGAATCCGGTGACACACGATCGCCAGTGCATCCACCCGGCTCCCGGCCACCAGAACGTCAAGCCTGACCAGGTCGTCGTCGCGATAACAGAGAACCTCGTAGTCCATCGTACCAAACCCGCGAGTGGCACTTTTGAGCTTGTCGTGGAGGTCGTAAATCATTTCTGCCAAAGGCAGTTCGTATGTCAGAATCACCCGCTTTGGAGTGATGAATTCCGTCTTGATATAGGTGCCGCGACGATCCTCACAAAGCTGCATGATCGCGCCGATGCAGTCGGAGGTGATGATGAAATTGATCTTCGCAATCGGCTCGCGAAACTCTTCAATATCACCGGCGTCAGGAATCCGGGTCGGGTTCGAAACACGCAGAAGCTCACCCTTTCTGGTGAGAATCTCGTAAGTTACGTTCGGCGCAGTTTGAACCAGTTCGAGATTATTTTCGCGTTCGAGGCGTTGCTGGATGATCTCCATATGGAGCATCCCCAGAAACCCGCAACGGAACCCAAACCCTAGAGCATCCGAAGTTTCCGGGTCGAAGGTGAAGCTCGAATCGTTCAGAGCGAGCTTCTGCAAAGCCAGGCGAAGATCTTCGAATTCGTGTGACGATTGCGGAAAAAGACCGCAATAAACCACTTGCTTCGGCTCTTGATAGCCAGGCAAAGCGTCTTCCGAAGGATGATAGTAATCGGTGATAGTGTCACCGATCCGTACATCCGAAATCCGCTTGATATTGGCATGCAGGTAGCCTGACTGACCTGTTGTAAGCTCATCCACAGCCACTTCATGCGGCCGGAATTGCCCCATTCCAAGGATTTCATAATCCTGGCCGGTCGCCATCAAACGGAATTTCTGGCCTTTGCGGACCGTACCGTCCACCACTCTGATATATGTCACGACTCCGACGTATTCGTCAAATTTGGAGTCAAAAATCAGAGCCCTGAGCGGACCGTTCACGTTGCCGGAAGGCGCTGGAACTCGATCAATCACGGCTTTGAGCAGCTCAGGAACACCCTGGCCAGTCTTTGCACTTACGGAAAGGATATCGTCCGGAGAGAATCCAAGCGTGTTGTAAATCTCTTCGCGAATCTCTTCAGGACGGGATGCCTGCATGTCAATCTTGTTCATGCACGGCACAATCGCCAAGTCACCTTCCAGCGCAAGATACGCATTTGCAACCGTTTGTGCCTGAACGCCCTGAGTGGCGTCCACCAGCAGGATCGCGCCTTCGCAAGCGGCCAGTGACCGACTGACTTCGTAATTGAAGTCCACGTGCCCGGGCGTATCGATCAAGTTCAGCTCGTACTCTTTGCCATCGACCGTGTAGTTGATGGCCACAGCCCGAGCTTTGATCGTAATCCCCCGCTCCCTCTCCAAATCCATGTCGTCCAACAACTGGTCGCGACTCTCTCGCTGAGTGATCGCACCTGTGTGGAGCAATATCTTATCGGCCAAGGTGCTTTTACCATGGTCAATGTGGGCAATGATGGAGAAGTTGCGAATCTGGTTCGGAGCAAAGCCCATAGTTTCAGCCAATGATCCCAGAATATAAGGCGTTCGACCCTTTTGCGAGGCGATCGTGATCAATCACCCGACTAGATCATAGCAACTCCACAGAAATAAAGGGAGAGCATTCCTTGCAAGTCGTTCAGAACGATCTCGAATTTCGACACACATCCAACTCAAAATCGCTTATAAAATCACGACAGTAATTACTAGTAAGTGGTTTTATTGGAACTTCTTATCGTAAGAAGTTGGAAATAATGCTTGTGATTGTTCAACGGATTGTTTATACCTGATTGACTTGATGGTTGGTTGATTGAGTTCACTTCATTGTTCTGCACCTATACATGATAGGTTCGACAGGAGCTATCGAATGCGCTTTCGTTCTGTTCCATTGGTTCTTGGTCTGTTCGCAAGTCTTTGGGCAGGTAAATCCACCGAAGCGGATTTTCTGATTGCTCAGGATTTCAAGGGCAAGTCGATTTCCAGTATCGCATACACATACTCTGGCAGCACCGCTGTTAAAGGCGCTGAAGCTGTTATTGTTTCAGGCTTTACAAGTATGCAGGGCGTGGCTGTAGGTGGCAGCAATCTTTATGCCACAGGCACCCCTACAACAACCAATCAGGTTGCTGGGTATACAATAGGCGCCTCGGGTGGGGCGCTTTCGGCCACACTCAACACCTCGTTCGGAACATCCGGCTACGCCACATTATCGGGAGCAGGCCGTGGAGTGAGTGTCACTCCAGACGGGTCAAAAATTTCCGTCGCTTTGATCAGCAGCCTTCAGGCTGTAAACCTGAGTTCGAGCACGGGCGCGAATACAGGCCCAACACTGAGCCTGACGGCTGGTGGCTCAAACGTCTATAAATCCGTGCAAACGATTGGTGGAGACTACTATGTGGTCAATCAGCCTGGCTCAGGCACGACACCATACGCTGTGAATAAATTCAATTCTGCCGGGGTCGCTCAGGGTGCTATCACTCTCACAGGTTTCGCACCATCGACATCGGCCCTTCGCGACATCCTGTTTGTCGGGAACAACACGTTTTATCTGACAAACTATGCATCGACTGCAGTTGGAGGTGGCTTGTACAAGTTCAACCTGAGCGGTACCACAGCCACTCTTGACTCCAGTTTCGGTACAGCGGGAAGACTTGTCCTGGCCAATACGTTTGGCATTGCGATGGATACAGCTGGCACGATCTTTCTAAGCCAGTATTATTCTACAAGCGGCGGATCGAGTTCGCTCCGCCAAGTCAATGCATTGACTGGCGTTTCCAGCATTTTCAAAGCGGGTGACGCCAATTTTGGGTTCCAATACCTCGCAACCACTTCTGTCCCTGAACCTTCCACCTATGCCCTTGCCGCTCTGGCAGTGGGTGTACTTGGGGCCACACGTCGTAAAAAAGCCTTGTTAAAATCCCAAGAACCCTGCTGATCGACTGAAGGCCAGAACGTCTTCCAGCAAAACTCTTTACAAAAAATGACCGCCTGATTCCCATCCTAATCATTGGATGGGGTCGGGCTTTTTTTTTCAACCTTCCACTCTTTGATTCACTGGCTGCCTTTAAAAATCCAAAATCAGCTCATATCGCCACACTCTGTATAAAATTATGATAGCCTGCATCAAACACGTTGCCCCACAAAACAATCGCTGAGTATTTCGAATCTCATGGCTGCACGCAACCGACGAGAATTGTGGAAAAACCTCTGGAATAAACCAGTGGAGTGGACTCCGGTTACAAGCCGAACGAGTGAGGCCGCCTCTCAGGAGACAGCTTTTCTGGTCGCAACTCGACAGGCAATGGGAACTTACTTCGAGCTTCGCATGGCATCCCACACGCTTGGGGCACTGGCACTGGCGGAGCGAAGTTTCGACCTGGTCGATGAACTTGAAATGCAGATGACCATCTATCGAGATGATTCCAGCATCGCTCGCCTCAACACGACGTATCATGATCGGCCTGTAGCACTTGAACCTCAGCTTTACAACCTGATCAAGCTGGCACGAACCATTCACATTGCGACTGACGGTGCATATGACATCACCACAGGTGCGCTAAGCCGGGCCTGGGGATTTGTAAAAGGACCAAAACGAGTACCGACAAACGAAGAACTTCGATACGCAATGAGCCGAACTGGCATGAAGCGCCTGATTTTTAATGATGAAGAGAAAACGATTCGCTCTACCGATCCCGGAGTCGAAATCAATCTCGGTTCGATCGGCAAAGGTTACGCGATTGATCGAGTTGCTCAGCTTTTTAAAAATCATCCGTGGCCGACATCAGGGCTCATTCATGGAGGCCGATCAAGCCTTTACGCCTTAGGTACACAGCCAGGAACCCTGTTCGACCCCTGGACGATCGCCCTTCATAACCCTCTGAATCCAGATCTCCCATTGGTCGAAATGAAGTTGCAGGATCAAGCTTTAGGAACATCAGGCGGGACCTTTCAGTCGTTTGAATCGGAGGGCCGCAGCTACGG
>CAMCFM010000306.1 GCA_945874095.1 Candidatus Kuenenia stuttgartensis | reverse complement strand
TTGATTCTTGGTATCGCGTTCGTACTTAGAATCATTGCCTCTGTACTAGTGCAAGTGGTTGCCAGCAGACGTGGAACAGTTTGTCTGTTTGGAGACACTCCCATCTATTGGGAGTATGCCAAAACCATTGCCAGTTTCAGCACCTATGTAGTTTATCAGTGGGATGTTCCGCACTATGCCCTGAGAACGCCTGGCTACCCTTTATGGCTTGCTGGATGGATGGTTACGTTCGGCGAATGGGCGTTTCCGATCCGCATCGGCCAGTCCATCTTGAGTGTCTTTGGGATCCTCTGGCTCTATCAACTCGCCGAAGAACTTGGCTTTTCCGAAACCTCAGCTCGCTGGAGTGCCGCATTTCTGGCTTTTGACCCGTTTCAGATCATTAGCACACCGCTACTTCTGACAGAGTCAATCTTTACGCCAATCCTTGTCATTTTCATGCTGTATTGGGTCCGCATCATCAAATCGTACCAGAAACCGCTAGACAGACGTGCCGGATTTCTGATCGTTTTCGGAATGATACAAGGACTTCTATCTCTTATCAGGCCCGCTTGGTGGCCATTTCTGTTGGTGATACACGCCAGTTTCGTCGATTTGCGATTGATTGACAGACAGTTTCGCTATAAATCGTTACTGAGGAACATCTTGTTGGTCCAGTTGGGCTGGTCAATCATCATGGCGCCCTGGATGATTCGAAACCAGTTGGTAATCGGTCAACCAGCGATTGGTGGAACATGGGGCGGTGCCAGCCTTTATGATGGTGTTCAACCATTCGCAACAGGCTCGAGCGATATGTCATTTGTCGCATCTCCTGAATTTCGAGATTTATCTGAAACCGGTCAGGACGACCTCTGGAAATCGCTCTCTTATCAAGAAATAGCCAAGAATCCAGGCCGAATTACTCAATTATCTGTCGTCAAACAACTTCGATTTTGGTCCGTCTGGCCGAACGATTCCGCAAAAGTTCCGGTCGTTGTCAAAGCGATCTGCGGGCTGATTGTCTGGCCAGTCTGGGGTTTGATGTGGTGCGGGTTATGGAAGAACCGTAAAAATCGATTGGTCTATTTAGTCGTTTCACCACTTATCTTTACAGCTCTTTTGCACCTGCTTTTTGTGGGCTCAAGCCGTTATCGCATGGCGGTCATCTTGCCCGCGATGGTTCTGACTGGAGAGGGAATGGTCGTTGTCTTGGTAATGGTTCGCAGATGGTTCCAAGCCAAATGACCAAGTTTCGGTAGAAGTTTAACCCCAATCGAGCGAACAACTCGGCTATACGAATTCTTCGTTTTCAAGTAGTTTAACCGAGTTCGACCAAGCCAAACGAGACCAGGAGGGTCATCGCAGGCCATGCCACGTAAAAGTTTGCTGCGGCGATTGATCCGGCGCATTCAAATCCTGTTTTTCCTCACAGTTGGCCTGACTGTAAGTCTTGCTGTTGCAGCGTTTTATTACGTTCAGGACGGCGACTTTCTACGTCAGCGAATCCTGGCTGAAGCGCCGCGTTTTTTTCCGACATCCAAGCTCGAAATTGCTCATGCCCGCATCCGTCCCATCCTTGGCGAATGCGTCTTGGAACATCTCAAATTATGGCAGAACTTGTCTGTAGCCGAGGCAATCTCACCTCAAAAGAATCCTCCAGCGGATCTAATGGCTGCGACGGTTCAGCCTCAGAAAAAGTCTCCCAGCCTCTTACCCACATTACGTTTACCATTTGTGAGACTTTTATTTGATCCCTGGAAGATGATCCAGGGCGACTGGCAAATTCAAAAAGTGGTTGTGGCCCAACCAGCTTTGCGTCTTGCCCGTGATGGTTCAGGAAAGTGGAATTTTGATTCGCTTCTGGCGAACCCCTGGCCCATGAAAACGATGGGCAAAGTTCCCACTATTCAGGTGGTTCGTGGAACATTGGAACTCGTACGAAATGGACCACTTAACGCTGGACTTGGTGAGCAGTTGCACCAGCCTTTGCCCGTTGTGTTGCGCGATGTGGAAATGCTGATCGAACCCGTGGATGCTAGTACCCGCCAACTCCGATTCACGGGCAACGCTCAAGGGATCTGGGCAGACCGTGTTCAAATTGATGGAATTGCGGATCTGGACAAAGGTACCCTAGAGTTCAGCGGGTCGCTGAACGGACTTGAGCCAGGCCCAAAAATGCTTGAAGCTGTTGCGCCTGAACTGATTACGGAATGGAAAAAATCAGGCCTCTCCGACCTCGAGTGCAACCTGATTCTCGAATCCGCCACGGTCCAGATGATCAACGGAGCGCCTCGACCAAGCAGCTATAAAGTGCGTGCCGACTTATTGCGCGGCAAACTCCAAAGGCCAGATTTACCGTTTCCACTGAACGACTTACGAGCCACTGTCGTCGTTAAGAACGATCAGATTATCATCGAACGTGCCGAAGCCTATCACGGCAAGACCGTGCTTCGGGCCAGTGGGAAATCGGGGTTCCAGAATTACCGTACAGATCCTCTCGATATCACCCTATATGCCATCAACTTACAGATCGATCACCGGCTTCAGAAAGTGACACCGCCTCAGTGGCAAAACTTCTGGGTGGAATATCTCCCAAAAGGTGAGCTGAACGTGGCTGTGCATATGATCCGGGATCGGCCGGGTGGCGAGATCGGATTTGGTGTGAATACGGAATGTCGTGACGTAGCCATCTGTTACGAGTTTTTTCCATATCCCATCGAGCATATCTGGGGCCAGATTACATGGACAGGCAACACGATTCGCTTGGGGAATCCCGATAAACCTCCATTGGAAGGCGGGCTCCGCACTATTCTAGGGAATCGGCCAGCGGCCATCACAGGCACCATACGCAACCCTGGCCCCAAGGCAGAGGTGGATCTCGTTTTTGAAGCCGAAAATCTGTCGATTGATGAGCCCCTTCTCAATGCCCTTCCACCTGACACGCGTCGCGTTGTAGACGCCTTTCAGCCCACGGGTGAAGTCAAAGCCAAGGCGATGATTACCCGTCGCCCACCCACAAAACCGGGCGATCCATCCATCGGACAACTGGACGTAAAAACCACGATTGACTTAATCGACCGATGCTCCATCCGCTGGTCCGGGCTACCTTATCCAGTTCATAACATGAAAGGTCGCTTACAGTTAGATACGGATCACTGGACATTCGAGAACATTTCAGGAACCAACGGTACGGCCCGAATTAAAGGTTTTGGGAAAGTCGAGAGAATTGGTCCAAGGCGTGCCCCTCAGGCTCCATTCCCGCGTCGACGGGCTCGGCCCCAATTGGCAGGAGTGGCTGAACCTGTCCTCCAGCCGAAAGTGACGGGTACTCCTGATAAGCCTGGCTTGGTGAAAACCACCAGTAGTCCGTTAAAGACTCACATTGAACTCCATGCAGATCATCTCCCGTTCGATGAGCAGTTGCGAACAAGCCTTCCTGATGTCTGGCAAACCACGTGGTCCACACTCAACCCGATCGGGTCGGCCAAAGTCGATACCCTGATTGACATTGATCCGTCGAAAAACCTGAACCTGAATCAGATTACGATCATTCCTGATGCCGAAACAAGGCTGAATCTGGTTGTACAAAAGCGCACTCCTGCCGGGGAACCGGTCCGGAAGCCGCTGGAGCTGAGCCTTGATCAGGTCCAAGGTCAATTTGTTTCCACGAATGGCAAAGTTGCGATGTCGGATGTCGAATTTCAGTTCCGAAATTCGAAGGTGACGATTCAAAATGGAGAAGTGGTCCTTCAAGGCAACGGTCAGTTCGACCTCTGGACCAAGTCCTTGGAAGCAAGAGACTTACACCTTGATGCGGGCCTGCGTCAGAAGATGTCGCCGGTGATGTCTCAATTTGCCCGACGGCTGGATGATGGACGTGCGTTGACATTTCGGTCCGACTTACGACTGGGCTGGTCAGGTAAGGACTCCGACCCGACCTGGTGCCGATGGGAAAATGGCTTGATCATCTTGAATGGGAATTCGTTTGATGCCGGCTGGCAGCTCAAGAATCTTCAAGGACAGGTGGAAAATGTCTCAGGCCATTTTGATGGATATGATCTTTCATTGGACGGACTGATCTCACTCGACAGCATGTCTGTGAAAGGCATCCCACTGAATCAGTTAAGTGCGCCGATCCATGTTGAGAAAGGGACTGTGGACCTGCCCAGCATACAAGCCACAGTGATGGGCGGGCAGACTTATGGGAATCTGAAAGTTCAGATCGAGCAGGAACCTCAGTTCGACGGCGGGCTGAAGCTGGTCGGACTTGATCTTGCAAATTATGCACGCACCGTGCCTGGTCGTCAGGAGATGCGTGGGCGGGTCTCAGGCCAAATGAACGTTCATGGACGTGGCAGCGACACTCGCAATATTCAAGGACAGGGGTCCGCTGAAATTACCCAGGGCGACCTTGGCGAATTACCCGACTTTCTACAGTTCATAAAAACGCTAAACCTCTCCCCTGCCTCAAAAACCGCATTTGATTCAGCGCAGGTCGGATTCATCATCAACAACGGAAAAACCACGTTCCAGCCTATCAAATTCCAGGGCGACGCCTTTAGCCTCGACGGCAATGGGTCCATGAGCACTCGGGGCGAACTTGATGTGCACCTGAACGTGGTTTACGGGCGCGACCGAATCCATTTGCCGATTCTGTCAGACGCGATCAAAGAAGCCACTGGACAGCTATTCCAGGTTCGAGTGAGTGGGACACCGAGCTTCCCGGAATTCCGGCTCGACGTTCTTCCATCGACGTTCGGAGCGCTTCGGACACTGACCGACGAGACACCTTTAGCCAATCCCATTGGCCGTTCAGCGAACTCAGAACGACGCTCTGTGAGCGGCTTTTTAAAGGGATTGATTCCCTGAGTTGAGTTTAAATCAACTCATTTTGACAAAACTTTGTGTAGGCCATGTCCCCTGACATGGCGTGCTTTGGTTTCGATTTATGGGACGACACAAATCATTTGCATACAAGACTTTACACGAGATTAATTGAGAAACCAAAGCCCGCCCGGTCAGGGGACCGTGCCTACACAAATACCCTTCTGAACAAGAGTTGTGCTTAAAACCTTCAAATCAAAATCAGCGTTTTTTTTGTCGTCCGTAAGTGGCATGCGCTTGTGCAAAAGTTCCAGAAACTACGGCTGCAAGCAATGAGAACTCAAGAGCTGCACTGGCTGCCACGATGATTTCCGCGAGCTTTCGGGAAGCGTATGGTTCGTCCGTACAGCCCACCATTTCAAGGTTTCGGCGTTGGGCTGGCAAGCGTGTTCCACCACCCACGGTTCCAATGGTCAGGCTTGGGAATGTGACCCGGCAGGTCAGTCCATCGCTCTCGGCAGGGATCGCCTGACTCATGGCCACGGCATTTTCAGCCACACAGGCCGTGTCTTGCCCGAATGCCAGATAAAGTGCCGTTAAACCGTTGGCAGCGTGCAGGTTCGTACCTAATCCACCCATGGCATGGCTTGTGACCTGTGCCATTTGCTGGAATTCCATCACGGCTTGGGCTGTCACGCCCATATATTCCAGAACATGTTTAGGAAGAGTCACTTCCATCACGGCCGCATGACCACGACCGTCAGCAAAGTTTCGTCGGCTCGGCTTTTTATCGCTGTTGTAGCCTGACTCCAGATAGTACCTGTGGCCAGTCGCTTCCTGAATCAGCTTACAGGCCACCTCTGTGGCAATCGTCACCATGTTCTGGCCAGCCGCATTGGCTGTGTCATAAATAAAGTCGAGGATGACGAAATGCTGAAGTGGAACAATTTCGATACGAATCAATTTGCCATGGCTTGTTGTCGATTCCGCTGCTTGACGGATCAAAGGTTCGTGACGTCTGACCCAGTCAATAAAAGCCGGGATCTCGACCACACTGTCCATCACAAAGCCTGGGCTACGCGAAAGTTCCTGACGAAGGTGAACCGTTCGACATCCGCCAGCTTGTGCAAAGGCCATCAT
>CAMCFM010000305.1 GCA_945874095.1 Candidatus Kuenenia stuttgartensis | reverse complement strand
ACGAAATCGAAGGTCAGACTGGTCGCTGCCGACGGATTCATTTTTGATTTCGATGCTCCAACCGTGCTCCCGAAAGATCCGTCAAGCCCTTCAGGTGGACGTGGCCCGGGTGGCGATGTCGCAAAGAAGTCTGAAGAAAAGAAACCCGCCCCTGCGAAACCAGAGGATAAGACCAAAGTTGCAGCCAAGCCGGAAAATCAGAATAAAACCGCCACAGCGAAGAAACCTGAAGAGAAAAAAGTCGCTGTGAAGGCCGAACCCTCTAAGGAAAAGGCCAAGGCTGGTGAGAAGCCTGTTGAAACCGCGAAGGCTCCTGAAAAGCCGTTTGTGGACACCTTAACAGAGCTGGATTCGGACCGGGCTGTATCGCTGAAAACGGCTGGAACCGTTTTTATCCGAAATGCAACCGTGATTACGCTCAGCCAGTCGGGAACCTTGCCGAAGGCTTCGATCCTCGTGAAAGCTGGCAAGATTGTCGAAATTGGTCCTGATTTAAAGAAGCCTGAAGGTGTGGCTGAAATTGTAGCCGATGGGCTTTTTGTGATGCCAGGGATGATCGATACGCACTCGCACATGGCTATCGCCGGCGGTGTCAATGAAAACACACTTTCCATTGTTCCCGAAGTGCGTGTGAATGATGTGGTGGATGGCGATGATCCGACCATTTATCGTGCTCTGGCAGGCGGAACCACAACGGCACGACTGCTGCACGGATCAGCAAATACCATTGGCGGTCAGGATGTGGTGATTAAATTGAGGCCCGGCCAGGCGGGCCGCGATTTGATTTTGAAGGATAGAGATCGCCCACAAGGTGTGAAATTCGCTCTGGGTGAAAATGTAACCCGCAAAGTTGGCCGATTTCCGAACACCAGAATGGGTGTGGAAGCCACCATTGAGCGAGCATTTCAAGAAGGTGCCGCTTACTCCAAAACATGGAGCGACTGGAAGGCGGCCAACGCCAAGGATCCAGCCAAGGCGGGCCCTGAGCCACGTCACGACCTTAGGCTGGAGGCAATGGCGAATATTGTGAACGGCCAGATTAAAATCCATAGCCACTGTTATCGGGCTGATGAAATCTTAATGCTATTGCGAACGGCTGAACGGCATAAAATTAAGGTGCAATCGCTTCAGCACGTTCTGGAAGGCTATAAAGTGGCGGCTGAAATTGCAGCCCATGGAGCCAGTGCATCGACATTTTCAGACTGGTGGGCTTATAAAATTGAAGCCTTCGACGCAGTTCCTGCAAATGCCGCCATTCTGGCTGAGGCTGGTGTCAACTCCGTGATTAAAAGTGACGACTGGGAGCTGGTCAGGCACTTGAATCTGGAAGCGGCAAAGTCTGTCAAATACGGTGGAATGGCTGAGGAAAAGGCCTTGGCCATGGTCACAATCAACGCTGCCCGCGAGCTTGGCCTGGACCATCGTCTGGGAACCATCGAGGTCGGCAAAGATGCCGATCTGGCGATTTTTGACGCCCACCCACTGGACACCTTAAGCCAGTGCAGGATTACGCTTGTGAACGGAGAAATCGAGTTTCAGCGTGGCAAGAATCTGGCAGATTCCGTGAAGCCGAAAACTCTCGGCTCACTGGCCAGGCGGGTGAAGAAATTGCCCCAGATTGAAGCCAATTTCAAGGAAGATCCTGATAATCACAAAGTCAGAGCTTTTGTGGGCGGGCGAGTTCACACGGTGGACGGCCCCAGCATTGCAAACGGTGTTGTGATTGTGGATGGAAATACCATTAAGGCTGTGGGTGGGCCTGAAACGAAGATTCCCAACGGCGCTGAAGTGGTTGATTTGAAAGGCTTTAACATCTGGCCAGGCCTGATTGATTCCGGCAGCCGGGTGGGGCTTTACGAAGTAGGCAGTTTGCGGGAAACGCAGGACGTGAACGATTCCGCCACATTCCAACCAGAATTAACAACAGCCACAGCACTTAGGGCTGATAGCGAACTGATCCCGGTTACGCGTGCCAACGGCGTATTGACCATTCTGGCCCAGCCAGGCGGGGGCGTCATTTCCGGTCAAAGTGCGTTGGCAAATCTCGACGGCTGGATTCCCAGTCAAATGGTGGTGAAGGATCGGCTGGCCTTGAACGTGCAGATTCCCGGCTATATTCCGCCACGCGACCCTTCAATTTACGGCCTCCGTCAATTCACCCACGCGTGTGCTTGCGAGGATATGGCTGCCGGCCAGGATCATTCCCACGAAGCCATGGCGGACGAACCCACTCCGGGCGGTGGAGGTGGCGACGCCGAGCGGAATCAGGCGCGGGAGAGGCGCCGCAAGCGTTTGGAAGAGATTGCAGAACAATTTAAAATGGCACTGAGATATCTCGATGCCAAATCGGCGAGCCAATCCGAGGCTGGTAATTTCCGGATTGATCCACGAATGGAGTCGCTCATCCCCTATTCCAAGGGCGAGAAGCCGGTCATTTTTCATGCCAATCACCGTGCCGAAATTCTTGATGCATTGCAATTGGCCAAAGCCCTCAAGCTGAAAGCGATTATTTCAGGCGGACATGAAGCCTGGAAAGTGGCTGCCGAATTGAAGGAAGCCAATGTGCCTGTATTGATTGGCGGGGTCCTGCAATTACCGACAGAGTCGTTTGACCCTTATGATGCCACATATACGAACGCCGCAAAATTGCATCAGGCTGGCGTGAAATTCGCCATTCAGTCGGGCGGTGGTGGCCCTGATGAAGCCACGGCTGCGAGAAACCTGCCATTCGAAGCCGGTACAGCGGCCGCATTTGGTCTGCCGGAAGAAGTTGCATTACGAAGCGTGACTCTGGCACCGGCCGAAATTCTGGGTGTATCGGATCAATTGGGATCCATTACAGCCGGTAAAAAAGCCAATCTGGTGATCAGCCGAGGCTCGATTCTGCAAGCCACCACGCCGGTGGAATTGCTGGTGATCGACGGACGTGTGATGAAGCCTGAAAGCCGTCACACGCAACTGGCTGCGAAATATCGCGAGCGTCTCAAACAGGTCAAAGCAGGGATTGTTCCACTGGGTGTGAATCCAGCGAAATGAAATCGGGGCTGATCAAATCCCAATAAAAAAGCGGCCTAAGGGTCGCTTTTTTTACATCCCGAAATATTCCAGAAATAGTCCCGACAAGCCTGAAGCAGCGTTTGCAATAACGCTCAGCAAGGCCGCTTTCCTCGATGAAATCCGCAGACTCAGAGCAATTGGATAAATTTCCGCCAGCACCACAAGAATTTCAATCGCCAGCCAACTCCAATGCCAATGGTTATAAGCCAGGTTCGCAAATGGATTTGTGAGCGCATTAATACACAAAAGATCCCATAACTGAGCCTTATGAAAGTGATCAGGCGCCATAAACCTAATCACAATCGACTCAATGCACCACGTTGCAATGACCAGAATCAGGCCAATGGTGAATGTCTGGATCAATGAATCAATTCTGGCGGTTACGGAACCTGAGGCCAAGAATTCCAAATGCAACTGCTGACGAGACCACGGCAAAGGTGCTTTGCCCGATCGAGGTGGTTTTTAATTCTTCACGTTTACGCGGTTCGTCGTGCTTCATCAGGCCAGCCTGTAGTTTTCCATCTTTGATGGTCAGGTGATAAATGGTCTGAAATTCGTCTTTATCCGACTTGTGAACAGCTTGAATCTGGCTCACAAGCCGCTCGGATTTCAATACTCCGGCAGGTGGATTTTCAAAGGTCTTGACAATATCCACATACCCATCCGCATCAAGCTGATTACGCGGGACGGCAATTAAATAAAAACCCTGATTATTTGAGGGTGGTCGTCGATTGTTCCGAATTCCGCTGACATGCACCACTCCAGTCTCGTTCAGGTCGTCCTGCTGCTCTTTCCAAAGCGGGCCGGCGGTCTCATTCAAAGGAAAGAAAAAGAATTTATATTCTTTTTGATATTCCTTGATGTTATCGAATTTTATTTTGTGGGAAACTCGCTTCGTATCAGGACGAAGTAAATCGGCCTTGATCGACGAGCCTGCGGCAATCATTCCAGCCACAGTTCCGGATAGAAAAACACGGCGTGAATTCGATTGCATCTTCGACCACTTTCTGCATTAAAAGCTGAAAAAAAACAAGGGGCGGTGAGTCTACCACCCCTCCATTTTTTTCAAATTCGATCAATCCACAACACGAACATAGAGTTCGCGTAACTGCTTTAGATCCACTTGACCAGGCGCGCCTGTCATCAAGTCATAACCTCTTGCAGTTTTAGGGAATGCGATACAGTCGCGGATATTCGTCAAGCCAGAGAAGAGCATGACCATGCGGTCTATGCCCAGAGCGATCCCGCCGTGTGGGGGTGCTCCGAATGAGAGCGCTGAGAGCAGGAATCCGAACTTCTCCTGAGCGTCTTCCGGAGAGAGGCCGAGAAGGCTGAAAATCTTGGCCTGAATGACTGGATCGTGGCAGCGGATGGTGCCTCCACCACACTCTTCACCATTCACTACCAGGTCATAAGCCTGTGCCCGGACTTTGGTTGGGTCCGTATCAAGGTAGTGCAGATCCTCAGGCAATGGCATGGTGAACGGGTGGTGTTCCGCCACATATCGCTTCTCTTCGGCGTCCCAATGCAGCAATGGGAACCGAACGACCCAGGAATAGTGGTAGGTGGATGGGTCGTAGAGCTTGAGTTCGGCTCCGAGACGAATCCGGAGGTTTGAAAGTGCTTGGTGGGTCACACCTTGTGGCCCGGCGACGGCAAAGATCATATCGCCTGTTTTGGCGCTGAAGCGTTCGATCAGCTCCTTTTGGACGTCTTCCGGAAGGAATTTTGCAGTCGGCCCAGTCAGGCCAGTATCTTCCACCTTGAGCCAGATCAGGCCCTTGGCTCCGAATTCGGCGACATAGGCGGTCAGGCCGTCAATTTCTTTACGGGTATATTTCGCACCGCCCGGGGCACACAGGCCACGAACGCGGTCGCCGTTCTGGACAGCGATCTGGATCACCT
This sequence comes from Candidatus Kuenenia stuttgartensis, assembly GCA_945874095.1. Lineage (GTDB taxonomy): Bacteria > Planctomycetota > Planctomycetia > Isosphaerales > Isosphaeraceae > QWQI01. Next base: position 994 of record CAMCFM010000305.1, on the reverse strand, counting down.
GAAAGCTGGTCCGAGGCGCAAGGTCTGCCAGATCCTTGATTTCCACATCAAAACGCAGGTCAGGGCGATCGACCCCATACTTTTCCATGCACTCCTGGTAATCAATGCGAAGGAGTGGGAGCTGTGGGGCTGAACCGGTGAATTCCTGGGCCAGATTGGCGACGAGTGGCTCCATGGAGGTCATGATGTCTTCGTCTTGAACGAACGACATTTCCACGTCCAGCTGCGTGAATTCCGGCTGACGATTGGCCCGAAGGTCTTCGTCGCGGAAGCAGCGGGCGATCTGGAAATATCGGTCCATGCCCGACATCATTAAAATCTGCTTGTACAGTTGCGGAGACTGTGGGAGGGCGTAGAAATGGCCCTTATGGAGACGGCTTGGGACCAGAAAATCGCGGGCACCTTCCGGCGTCGACCGGCCCAGAATGGGCGTCTCAAACTCGAGAAAACCTTGGTCTGACAAACTCTTGCGCATGATCTGGTTCATCTTGTGACGCATGATGAACACTTTTTGAAGCTCAGGCCGACGCAGGTCGAGGAACCGGTACTTCAGGCGAAGCTCTTCGTTGGCGTCGCCGGCTTGAATGTCGAACGGAGGTGTGGCACTTTCGTTGTACACCTGAAGTTCGGAAACCCTCATTTCCACCTGTCCGGTGGCCAGCTTGGGGTTTTCTTTACCGGTCAGGCGTTTGGCAACAGTGCCTTGAACACCGATACAGAATTCACTTCGGAGGTCGCGGGCGGCGGCGATCAGAGCCTCGCCCTGATCAGGCTCAAACACGACTTGCGTGATGCCGTAGCGGTCTCTGAGGTCGATAAAAACCAGTCCGCCGAAGTCGCGGTAGGCGTCCACCCAGCCATTCAGAATCACGGTCTGGCCGACATTTTCGGCAGTCAATTCACCACAGTTGTGCGTACGTTTGAGCATGAGCCACTCGTAAAATTCAGCCGATGGGCCGAAAACAATCGGGACGGTAAGCATTCAGGTGGATCA